>JABMNG010000100.1 GCA_013205275.1 Methylophilales bacterium
GTAATATGCCAGGCCATCCAGGACCCAACACAACAGTCATTGCACCTGCGGGCGCAGCTATTGAATCCAAATTAATTAATGCTTGGTTAACCGCTTCAGTCGCATATTGGCTTAGCACCTCGTCAGTAAAGTAATCAAGATTGTACCTCCCACCACCACCCGAAGAACCTTGCTCTCTTTTACCAGATGATTCAGCTATTACACTGACAGAAAGCCTAATAAGCGGCCTAATATCTTCAATTAACTCACCATAAAAATTTTTGATTAGAATAATTTCGTATTGGGCCGCTAATGAGGCTGATACTTTTTTAACTCTCGGGTCGAGATTTTTTGCCGTACGTTCAATTTTTTCAAGAAGTGCAATTTTTAATGAATTATCTATGCTATCAATTGGGTTGCTTGTGGGGTAAAGGAGCTTTCGTTTGGAAGGCTTATGTAATGGAACGGCTCTTGATTGCCCCTGATTTTTTATAGAATTTACAATTTTACAGGCCTCATTAAGCGCATCAATACTTATATCATCCGAGTATGTAAAAGCCGTTTTTTCTCCACTTATTGATCTTATGCCAACCCCTTGGTCTATTGAAAAGCTACCATTTTTTACTGCTCCATCTTCAATTGACCAAAATTCACTCTTGGAGTATTGAAAATAAAAGTCAGCATAATCTACATTATTTTTGGTAATTTTCACCATCATGCTGTCGAGTTGAGCTAGACCTATATTGGCCGGCATTAATATGTGTTGTTTGGATAGAATCATATAATTAATTTATTTTTAATTTTTTTTGGGCTTGTCGTTTGGACTAAATATAAAATCAATGAGATCCTGAGAGGGTTTAATTAGTAATCCATCAATGACTTCGCCTGTCGTGTTTATAACTTTTCCTGTGGGATTGAGTATGGCTTTATCAATCAAGCCAGCTGCGCCTGAATTCGACTCGAGCTTTATTTCTTTTGGGTCATCCCATGAGCCAGTTACTCGATACTCTGCTGTTGTGATTTTATTCAATGGATCATCCAGAATTTTTTGCGCAATAAATACAGCCGCTGCCGCTAAAGGCCCACCAATAAGGGCGCCAACTGTTGCTGTATCACTTACCTTAGGTCTAATCGTGATATATAGATCTTGTGTTTCGTTAATAAAGTCAATCTTACCACTCATTAGGGTCTGAGCGGAAGGCCCATCCATTTTCAATGCCTTTGATGACAAAATACCTTTATTAATTATAGTTTCGTTAGACTCAATTCTGTCAAAGGGTAAACCCTCCTGAAATAAATCACTAAAATCAAGTGTAAGTCTTTTTGGAAGATTTTGTAGTGATAATAGACCTACTAGCCTTCCAGTAATGCCTGGACTAATTTTCTGCACATTTCCTTTTTTAGCAATTAGATTAAAATTCCCATAGAAATCTTGTGAGTCAAATTTTGAGGGCCCATTATCCCATGTGATTAAGCCACTAATTGTTGCTTCTCCTTTATCAACAAGGTTTGGGTAGCCCAGCCCAGTTAGTGTGTCTCCTATGTTCCTTACGTCCCATTGAAAATCTAATGATGTTTTTTGTGGAAAAGATTCAGAATTCCAGTAACCGCTTCCTCTAATTGTATTTGACTCCTTTACCAATCTAATATCATCGAATACTATCCCTTCTTTATTGTCATGGGCTTTCAGGCTAACCTTACCATATTCAACATCATTGACTTTAAAGGAATTGATATTCATATCAATTAGGTTCGTATTTTCATTAACTTGAATTTTTTTGCCATCAACGACCATTAGGTCTACAGAAGAAATTTCTTCTTTTTTATTTTTTTGATTAATGTTGCGAACTAGATGAATTTTCTCAAATTCAGCCTTATAAAAGTGATTTGATTGAACGTATGTGATGCTGCCTACGGCCTCATTTGAGTTGATATTAATTTTTAATCCATTCGTGGTAGGCAGATAGTCGACGGTAGCTTTGGTCAGCTTATTAGACTCTATTATTAGCTCATCAAAATTTAATTGGGCATTGTCAATAAATGGATCAAATACTTTTTCTTTGGTTATAGTATCGCCACCAGTTAAATCTTTAAAGATTGACTCATAATCCTCGGTGTTAAAATTTTTGAGGTTGGCAACTAATGTCACGCCTTTTTTTGGCATAATTGGTACTGTATTTATGCCAATAAATCCTTGGTTAATTTTATTATTTTTTCCTCTAATAAGCTTTGCGTTAACCAGACTACCATATGAAATATCAATATAATCCCTCCCATCGGAAGGGGAGCGTTTTTTAATTGTTAATGGTATAGACTCACCAGATTCTTTATTAAAATCTTGTAGATTATTAATAGCAATCCCATTAAGGTCGGTTGTTAGAGTAAATTCAGATTCTTTTTCCTTTAGTTTAAATTCTGCATGCCATTCTGTATTCCCGCTTATACGTTTAGACCCTTCATCCCCAAATTTTGACCTAATAAGTTCATCACCAATAGACCCATTAATATCAATTAGAGTTATGTCATTTTTATTGTTTAGCGATACAACTAGAGGCTGCTCCAGAAGCGTGGCGTTTGCATTTTTTATTGAAACGGTTTGACTGTTGAATAAGAGCTGCCCATTGATGTTTGTCAAAAGGGGTAAGTCTAGTGAAGGATTCTCGAGCGAAGACCCATTAAAGGTGTATGTTCCTTCGTAGGTTATATCGTCAACATTTTTCATTGGAATATTTAGGTAGAGATTCAACTCGCCAGGGCCATTACCTTTCATATCTTCAGACGTACCTTTCATTGCCTGTTTAATGGGGCTGTTGTTGATAGCATTGAGCATAAAGTTAATCGGACTATCGGTAACTATATCAACCTGAAGCATGGGCTGATTATCAGCAAAGCTCGCAATTTTTCCCTTAAATAATTTGAATTGATTATTTAGAATATGACCGCTACTTGACGTGAGCTGAATTTGAGACCCCTTTATATCTAAATCAATATCAAAATTCTCGACAAGAGGCCAACCAGCTCCATACTCGATGGTAGCGCCTTTAATCTTAGATGTAATTTCAAACACGCCTTCATTGGGTTCTGGTTGATTTTTCTCATCAATAAATGGAAAGTCTTTGAGTTTACCTTTTAATCTAATTTTGGTATCAATCGCTTGACCTTTTAGCAGTGAGGTATCAAGCCAATTTAAGCCTTCTTTTCCGATTTTTATTGGATAATATTCCTTAAGGCCTGATATGTCTGATCGAGGTATACTTATTTGAAGATCAATCTCATCATCTTGCCCTGATTCTTTATAGGTTGCATTTAATGTCGCAGCAAGATCTGTGTTACTTATATTTAGATTGATAATATTAAAAATATTATCTTTCCACTTAAGTTCGCCGCTGATTTGGTCAAATCTCAGGGGCTCTCTGAATGTATCTAGCTTTGTAAAAACTAAATTTTCTGATTTTGAGACAATCGATCCTGACCTGTCTTTAATCTTAAATGTAGCATTTAGGTTATCTATACCAGGTAAGCCTTGAAATGGTTTAGTACTTAGATCAGATACTTGCATATTAAGATTAAGACCATTAAAAAAGTCATCACCTTTTTTCCATTTTATGACCAAGTCCTTAACGTTACCCTTTGCCGAGATGGTCTCAACCTGTTTTTTTAAGCCTTCAAATTTAGGCGGAAGGTAAGGCATAATTTTGGTTGCCGATTCTAGATTTACGTCATTAATGCTTAAAAATAATGATTCCAAATCTTGCGCATTATTAATACCAAATTTTAATTTAACATCTTCCAGAATAAAGCCGTTATCGAGTTTAAATGCAAAGTCATTAATTTCAATTAAGGACAAATCTTTATTTTTCTCAAAATTAATAAGGCCCTTAAAATAATTAATATTAATTTCATCGTCTTTCGATTTGATGATGAGGTGAGATAGATCGGCTCGACCAACTAGAGATTTTAGGAGTCCTTGATCGATATCTATTTTGATGTCTAAGTCTCCTTGGCCAGATAATAGATTCATCGGGTAATCAACCCAAGAACCAAGGGATGTCAATTGAAATTGATTTAAGGTAATTCTTATATTTCCATCTATTTCATCCAGGTTTTCGAGTTTACCTAGATTAATATGACCGCTCACCGATATTATCTCTGGAGAACTACGGTTCATATAGGTTGAAGCGTTAAAGTTATGACGGTGAGTAAAAGTTAATGGCCCGGATGAGTCATAATTAATATTAAGACCAGAAAGCTCTAACTTATCATCCCCTCGTGTTTTATCCTGCCATGTAAGATTTCCATCAACAATGATAAATTCATCTTGGTTCAAGAGCCAATTTGAGAAGGAGCCACTACTTTCGTTATGAGTAAAGGATATGCCATTAAATGTTAGCGAACCATCTGTTTCACGAACAATATCCATTGTTGGATTTGTAAGCTCAATGCGATTTAATATCGGCTCCAATTTGACGAGTGAAAACCAGGATAAATCAACTTCAATACGATCTATGCCAATTGATTTGTCATGGTTTTGATTGTAAATCTTATATTTATTAATGATAATTGAAGGGTTTGTGAGGTTCCATTTTTCTTCAATGGATGCAATTTCGACATCATAGCCAATCTCTTTACTCATCTCATCTACAATATAATTCTTAACAAAGTCAGCATTAGACCTAAGGAAAAAGAATGCTCCTGTGGCACCTAAAAAAGCGAGGAAAAATAAACCTAAAAAGATTGGTAGAGCAATTTTTTTTAAGAAAAAAGTTATTTTTTCCATGAGCCTGACAAAGTGGTAATTAAAAAAACATTTTATAGCTTTTGTTTTGAGATGTACAAAGATTAACCGTGTATTTCGTTTAATTGTTCTAGAATAGCAGGGTTTTCAAGTGTTGATATATCAGACGTAATGGCTTCACCCTTTGCAAGAGATCTTAATAGTCTCCTCATAATTTTTCCAGATCTTGTTTTTGGTAGATTATCGCCAAATCTAATTTCATCAGGTTTAGCTATAGGGCCAATCTCTTTTGCCACCCAATTCCTAAGGTTATTAATAATTTCCTTGGCATCTTCATTATTTGGGCGGCTACCTTTGAGCACAACAAAGGCAACTATCGACTCACCTTTAATGTCATGAGGCTTCCCAACCACAGCAGCCTCAGTAACCAATGGATTTGCAACCAAAGCAGATTCAATTTCCATGGTCCCCAGTCGGTGACCTGAAACGTTTAAGACATCGTCAATTCGTCCCATAATCGTAAAATAACCCGTTTTTTTATCTCTAATTGCCCCATCACCTGCTAGATATAGTTTTCCTCCTAACTCTTCAGGAAAGTAGCTTTTCTTAAAGCGCTCTGGGTCCCCCCAGATATTTCTGATCATTGATGGCCAAGGTTTTTTAATAACCAATAAACCACCATTTCCCCAATTTAAATCTTTCCCAGCCTCATCAACGACATCGATTTCTATGCCTGGAAAAGGAAGCGTGCAAGATCCAGGAACAAGAGGGGTAGCACCTGGCATCGGTGTAATTACATGCCCACCCGTTTCTGTCTGCCAAAATGTATCCAAGACTGGGCATTGACTATTACCAACCTCTTCGTAATACCACATCCAGGCCGCAGGGTTTATGGGCTCACCCACTGTTCCTAAGATTCTGAGGGAGCTTAAATCAGATTTTTTTGGGTGTGTTTCTGGGTTGACGTCTGAGGCTTTAATTAATGCTCTGATTGCAGTTGGGGCTGTATAAAAGATACTTATTTTATGACGCTCAATAATTTTCCAAAAGCGACTAGCATCAGGAAAGGTAGGAACACCCTCAAAAATAACTTGTGTCGCTCCCATGGCGGTAGGGCCGTATGCGACATAGGTGTGGCCTGTTATCCATCCTACATCTGCTGTACACCAATAAATATCGTCATCTTGCAGATCAAATGTCCACCGACACGTATTTATTGCATGCAATAAATAACCTGCAGTAGAGTGCTCTACGCCTTTCGGTTTTCCGGTTGATCCTGATGTATAGAGAATAAATAGTGGGTGTTCTGCATTTACAGAAACCGGCTCACAGTCTAAGTCCTTGTCACTTATTAGCTTATGCCAATCAATTTCATAGTCTTGTTTTTTCTGGTTAGGCTCAGTCCGGTTCCACACAATTACATTTTTAACTGATTCGCAACCACCCATAGCAATCGCTTCATCAATAGAAGGCTTTAGTGGAATGCATTTCCCACCACGAAATTGAACGTCTGAAGTGATTACTAGTTTTGCTTTAACATCTGAAACCCTCTCTTGAATACTTTTTGCTGAAAAACCACCAAATATGACAGAGTGAATTAGGCCAATTCTTGCGCAGGCTTGCATTGCAACAACTGCCTCAATCGTCATCGGAAGGTAAATTACTACAGTGTCACCCGCCTTAAGGCCGAGAGATTTTAAGCCATTTGCAAATTGACAAACTTTTTCATATAAAACCCTGTAAGTAACAGATGTAACAGCCCCATCATCCCCCTCAGATATGATGGCAATCTTATCTGACTTTGTCTTTAGGTGGCGGTCTAGGCAGTTATAAGAGGCGTTAAGCTGGCCATCTTCAAACCATTTATAAAAAGGCGCGCCTTCCTTATTTAATGTTTTGGTGAAGGGTTTATCCCACAGCAATAACTCCTTGGCTAAATCAGACCAAAAGCCCTCGTAATCGTCAGACGCTTTTTTGCACAACTCTTTGTAGCTGTCTATACCGGAAATAGTTGATCTTTGTTGGATTTTTATATCTGGATAAAAAATTCTATCTTCGTTATGCATTGATTCTATTGTCATTTTATATCTCTATTAATAATTTATTTTTATAATGTCTTATGTATTAGATATAAGACTAGTGCGCTATAGATTAAAAAAAATACAAAAATTAATGATTACACACTTGTCTTGATTTATCTCCCTATGATACAAGTCTTTAAATGATTTTAAAATGAGCTCTCTAAATTTTTTTATGACTTTACGACTAAGATTAAATATTCTACTTACAATGATCATGTTGACTTTTATGTCCGTATTATTTTTTGTGACTATGGCAGCAACAAAGCAGCAAATTCAAGAAGGCGTTGAATCGGCTAACCGTGTCTCTATGCAGCTTTTGGATACAGTAATTGCAAGCTCCATTCAAAACCCCGGGTGGGGCAATACCGACCAGGTGTTGGCATCGTTTCTGAAGGACCTAGGCCACGTTAGAAGTAACACTATCTCGTTGTATGATCTTCAGAGTAATTTAATATACCGCACACCAGATAGCACCTATAGGGCGAATGAAACGCCTCCTAAATGGTTTATTAGGCTATTAGCCCCGCCAAATGAAATTAAAACTCGGCTGATCCGTTATGGTCGCCTAGTAGTTCAAACAAACCCCAGTGGCGCCATCAAAGAGGCTTGGGCAGAAACAAGCCGCTTAATTACTACTGTACTAATTTTTTTTATAGCGCTAAATATTATTCTTTATTCAATATTAGGAAAATGGCTTAAGCCTATTACTCCGATGCTTAATGCAATAGCAAGAATGGGCGAAGGAAATTTTGCAGTGAGGCTACCAAATTTCTCAGTGCCTGAATTTAAGTTAATTGCAGACAACTTTAATAAGATGGGAAAGTCTCTCGAAAACTTTATCAAGGAAAATAATAGGCTGGCACTAATTGCAGAACAAACGGCAGACGCAATCATTATCCATGATAAAAATTTGAATATATCCTTCTGGAATAGCTCTGCTGAAAAGATGTTTGGATACAAGAAGGTCGATGTGATGGGAAAGTCTGCCATGATTATTATTCCCAATAATAGAAAGAATGAAATTAAAAAAAATTCTTCTATTTCTAATAAAGTTAACAGCATCAAAAACTTTGACACAAAAAGACTGACGAAGAATGGCAGGGAAATTGACGTTTCGATATCAATCTCATCTCTCATTGATCCTAAAAGTAAACAACGTATTGGCGAGATAGTCAGTATGAGAGATATATCAGAAAAAATTATTGCAAAAGAATCTAAATTGCAGTTAGTTAAAAATAGGCAGTTAACCATGATCATCCAGGATCACATAGAGGACGAGAGAAGAAGTTTGGCACGAGAGCTACATGATGAACTAGGGCAGTACGTTTCGGCCATTAAAATCTTTGCTCAAAATATTACAAATCGATCAAAAGGTAAGGATAAAGATATTCAGGAGAGCTCTATTTCAGTGACTTCTGCAGCCAATCAAATTTATGATGGAATGCATAATATTATTCGAAAATTAAGACCAGGCTCTTTAGATAATCTTGGTTTAAAAGAAACCTTAAAAGATCTTGTTGCCAGCTGGCAGAGCCAGCACAAAACTCATGAGATTATATTAACTGCTAATACTGATTTGGATCATCTTGGGGAGGCTATTAACATTAATGTTTATCGAATTATTCAGGAGGCAATGAATAACTGTTTAAAGCACGCAAAAGCCTCAAGAATTAATATTCTAATAGAGAGAAAAAATAAAAATTTATTTTTAGAATTCCGGGATAATGGTATTGGATTTAATAAGGCTATTTTAATTAAAACAAAACAATTTGGCTTAGTTGGAATCAAGGAGAGAGTAAGCTCATTGGGGGGTAAGTTTGATCTGTTTACCGAAGAAAAAAAAGGAACGATTCTTAAGTTTTACATTCCAATAAATTAACTTAATTAAATATAAAAAGGCAAAAAAGTATGAGCAAAATTAAAGTTCTCTTAGTTGATGATCATGCAGTTGTTCGCATGGGATTCAAAATGCTTATTAATGCTGAAACCGACATGGAGGTTTTGGGTGAGGCAGAGTCTGGTGAATTGGGAATAAAGGCCTACAAAGAGCTCAACCCAGATTTGGTTATTATGGATATTACAATGCCTGGAATTGGAGGTATCGAAGCAATAGACAGAATCCTAGCAAACGATAAAAGCGCACGAATTCTAGTATTATCAGCCCATGAGGACTCTGTTCATCCTAAAAGAGTCTTAAATGCAGGCGCGCTTGGCTACCTGACAAAAAGAAGTGCGGCTGAAGAATTAATTAAAGCTATTAGAACCGTACATAGCGGGAAAAAGTACTTGGAAGCTGCCATTGCCCAACAAATGGCAATCACAAATCTTTCTGGGGAAAATAATCCTGTTGAGATTTTATCAGATAGAGAATTCGAGGTATTTATTGCCCTAGCTAAAGGTAGGAGCACAAATGAAATTGCTGATACGATGTGCTTAAGTCCTAGAACCGTTGGTACTCACCTTTATAATATAAAACAAAAACTCAATGCAAATAATTCTGCAGAAATTGCTTTAATAGCAATACGTTGTGGATTAATGGACGCATAAGTTATTTGATTGAAGCAAAAATTCCACTAACTACAATAAGGGCGATACCAACATAGGTGTGCCAATCAATACTTTCTTTAAAGTAAAATACCCCAATGATTGTTGAAAAAATAATAGCTAGGTATGAGAGGCCTGCATTCCCAAGTGTGTTTCCGACTCGATATGCCTTGGTAATTGCTAGTTGAGCTATAGTTGCCGACACTCCTAGCAGGATAAGAAAGAAAAGATCCTCAGGCCTGGGTTTGTGAAGGCTACCAAAGAGCGAGACTAAGCCTGCCCCAAGGGTTGAGATTAGGGTGAAGTAGAAAACAGTTCTAATGTCGGGCTCCTTTAGCTGAGCCAGCTGAGTAACATACAAATAAGCCATAGCCGCACCAAATCCTGATATTAAGCCAGCCAATCCAGCTACATAACTTTCATTATCAAAGATTGGTTTCAATGTAAAAAATACTCCAATAAAGCCAATCGAAATGGCAAAAAACAACCAATTTTTAACTTTCCGCTTTAATATAAAAGGCATTAATAAGCCAACAAACAAAGGGGAGGTGTAATTAAGTGTCATCGCGGTACTTAATGGCAAATAACATATAGCGTAAAAGAAAAGAAGAAGTGATAAAAATCCAACCGACGACCGAGTGACGTGTAATGTGAGGTATTTACTTTTAAAATTTACTTGGTTTACTCGCATTATTATCGCGATAATAATTAAGCTAATTAAGGCCCGATAAAAAACTAACTCAGATGGACTAAAGTAGTCACCACCAAATTTTACACATGCACCCATGATAGAGAAAAATACCGTTGAAATTAACATCCATTGAACACCTTGATGAATTCGGATCATAATAATTTAGTGAATTTAATGTGTATTTATGAAGGAAGATTAAGTATAATCTCACCTTCTATGATTTTATATAAATTTAATATTTATGAAGGGGCAATAACCGCATGAAAAATCCATTAGATTCGATACAGGGTACGATAATTGCAGGAGTGGTTCTTTTAATAGCATCGATTGTTTTTTTAGATTGGAGTGAAATTGGCATGTCTGGACTGCTTGGGGACGCAAGTTCAATTTACGCTGGTTTCATGAGATTTTTTCATGTGATCGCAGGTGTTACTTGGATTGGTTTACTTTATTACTTTAATTTTGTGCAAGTACCTGCGCTAAAAAATGCTGCTGCGGATGGTACAGCATCAGGCATTACAAAACATGTAGCACCTCTTGCATTGTTATGGTTTAGATGGGCTGCACTTGCTACATGGTTAGCTGGGGCCGCTCTCCTTGGCTCAAATTTTACCGACGCATTTCTTATGCAAAATGGGTATGAGGCTATTGGCCTAGGTTCATGGCTAGGAACTATTATGTTGTTTAATGTTTGGGGTTTAATTTGGCCAAATCAACAAAAAATATTAGGCATGAAAAAATCTTCAGATGAGGAAAAATCTGTTGCAAGAAGAGTGGCGTTGCTAGCATCTAGAACAAATACAATGCTGTCAATTCCTATGCTCTTATTGATGACAAACGGCTTGTCACACCGAGCTTTACTCGGTTTATAAATAATAACTAAAGCATAAATCGGCGGCTTTATGCCGCCGTTTTTATTTCTATATGAGCTTAATTAAAAATAGTCTACTAGACACCTATAAGAGGTTACCGGTTTCCTTTGTGAAGGGGGAAGGTGTTTGGCTATTCGATAAATTAGGCAACAAGTACTTGGATGGATTGTCTGGCGTTGCAGTTAACACTTTAGGCCA
>JABMNG010000101.1 GCA_013205275.1 Methylophilales bacterium
CTTCAACGATATTAATGTTGGTGATCAGATTGAAGTGTATGAGACTGTGGAAGTGGCGAGAAAGCTTTAACATTGCCAAAAGATTATCCAAGAAGCGTAAGAATCAGTCAGCAAATTAAAAAAGAACTGGCTGATCTACTGCTATTTCAAATCAAGGACCCAGCACTTAATAGACTTACAATTCTTGATGTTGAAGTTTCTCCGTGCCTTAAGCACGCAAAAGTCTTTTTTGTGGTCAGTAAATATGATGAAGAGGTTGCTAAAGGCCTAAAAAGATCGATGCCTTTTTTGCGATCTCAATTAGCAAAAAAGATGACAACAAGAGGCATTCCAAAATTACATTTTGTTTACGATAAAACCATAGATGAAAGTATGAAGATATCCCAATTACTTGATAGCGCTCTGAACCCTAAGTAAATTAATTTATGATAATTAAGAAGCATAAACAGGAAATTGATGGTCTTTTGTTAGTTGATAAACCTCTGGGCTATTCATCAAATCAAGCACTATCTAAAATAAAATGGTTTTATAATCCTAAAAAAGTTGGACATACAGGGACATTAGATCCATTGGCCACTGGTTTATTGCCTATTTGTCTCGGTGAGGCTACAAAATTTTCAAGCTACCTGTTTGACGCAGATAAAACCTATGAAGCAAAGATAAAATTAGGCTATACCAGTTCTACTGGTGACGCCGAGGGAACTTTACAAAGCTGGAATATTGAAAATTTTCCAGATAAGGACATTGTAGAGAAGGCCCTTAGGGAGTTTGAGGGGGCTATTGAGCAAACACCACCGATGTATTCGGCATTGAAACATGAAGGAAAGGCCCTTTATCAGTACGCGAGAGAGGGGATTGAAATCCCAAGAAAAAAAAGAACGGTATCAATATTATCAATTAAAGTAATTGAATTAAAAAATGACGAACTGCATTTGGAAATAAATTGCTCAAAAGGAACATACATTCGAACTCTGGCGGAAGATTTAGGCAAGAAACTAATGGTAGGTGGGTACTTAATTGGTCTAAGAAGAACTAAAATTGGCGCTCATTCAATTGATAATGCAGTTTCTCTTGAGTCAATAGAAGAAAGTTCAGAAGATGATAGGATTAAATTAATTAAGCCGATTGATCATTTTTTGAATGAATTTGAGAGCCTTACCCTTACCAAAGACGAGGAAGCCTCTATTAAGGATGGAAAAGTTGTTTACAAGGAAGGGGCAACAGAAGGTATTTATCGTCTATATAATGAGGATACTAGATTTATCGGGCTAGCCGAGGGAGATGCCGCCGGTAACCTGAAGGTTAAAAGATTAATGTCAATCTAAATTAGGCATTTAAAAACATATTGTTAAATTAATAAAATACCGTTAAAATGTTCGGTTCTGAAATAGGAGAAGTAAATGACAAGTACTGCTGTAGAAAAAGTGAAGATAGTAGCAGATTATCAATTAGCTAAAAATGACACTGGCTCACCTGAGGTTCAGGTAGCACTTATAACAGATAGAATAAATTATTTAACAGGACACTTCAAAGTTAATGCTAAAGACCATCATTCCAGAAGAGGTCTCTTAGCTCTTGTAAGTCAACGACGCAAACTCTTAGATTATCTTAAAAGAGAAAGTATTGAGCGTTATCAAGGTCTAATTACACGTCTTGGTTTAAGAAAATAAAAAAGTTGCTGTGAATTTAAAGCCGATTATTTGCTAATAAAGCATGTGTCGGCTTTTTTTATTATTGAGTCATTCATTATTGGGAAGTGAATAATGATTAAAAAATTAAAGGAAAATAAAAATGTTTAATATAGTAAAAAAGAGTATTAAGTTTGGTGAAAATACCCTAACAATAGAAACAGGTGAGATAGGACGTCAAGCGGATGGTGCGGTAATGGTAACTTATGGTGATACGGTTGTTTTTGTAACGGCTGTGGGCAATAAAAATGCTAAAGAAGGACAAGATTTTTTCCCATTAACTGTAGATTATCAAGAAAAAACATATGCAGCAGGAAAAATTCCAGGTGGTTTTTTCAAGAGAGAGGGCCGACCAAGTGAGAAAGAGACATTAACATGCAGGTTGATTGATAGACCTCTGAGGCCTTTATTTCCAAAAAACTTTTATAATGAAATTCAAATTGTAGCAACCGTTATGTCTTCTGACAGTGAAATAGATTCAGATATTCCTGCAATTATTGGAGCTTCAGCTGCTTTAGCTATTTCAGGCATTCCATTTTATGGTCCTGTTGGGGCTGCCCGTGTAGGTTATGTTGATGAAAAGTTTGTTATAAATCCAACAAAAACTCAATTAGCAGTAAGCGAATTAGACCTTGTGGTTGCTGGAAGTGATTCTGCGGTTCTTATGGTTGAATCTGAGGCTAAAGAATTACCAGAGGTAGTTATGCTTGATGCTGTTCAAGCTGGACATAAAGCAATGCAACCAATCATAAAAATGATAAAGGAATTTGCTAAGGAAGCATCAAAAGAACCTTGGGACTGGAAAGCAGCTGAGGAAAATAAAGACCTAATCACTCAAATTGAAAAAATTGCTGGTAAAGAATTAGAAAAAGCATTTGAAATTAAAGCGAAAGGTGAGCGCTCAGAAAAAATCGCTGAAATTAAAGATAAGGTTATGGCTAAAGTGGCTAATGCGGACACAAGCCCTAATGAAATGAACGCCATTAAAAACGAATTCTTTAATTTGGAATCAAAGATTGTTAGGAATAAAATTTTAGACGGTGAGCCACGGATTGATGGTAGAGATACTAGAACCGTCAGGCCTATTGAGATAAGAACCGGTGTTTTACCTAGGGCCCATGGCTCAGCTTTATTTACAAGAGGTGAAACACAGGCAATTGTTGTTGCGACGCTTGGAACTGGTCGTGATGAACAAATTATTGATGCGCTTCAGGGTGAATATAAAGATCGATTTATGTTGCACTATAATTTTCCTCCGTATGCAACTGGAGAAACTGGAAGAGTAGGGACGCCAAAACGAAGGGAAATTGGTCACGGTAAATTAGCAAAAAGAGGTCTTTCAGCTGCACTTCCAAGCCAGGAAGATTTTGACTACACCATTCGTTTGGTTTCAGAGATTACTGAATCCAACGGTTCAAGCTCTATGGCTTCTATATGTGGCGGAACTATGGCTATGATGGATGCGGGCGTGCCAATGACTAATCACGTTGCCGGTATTGCAATGGGTTTAATTAAAGAAGGAAATCGAGTTGCTGTTTTGACAGATATTCTGGGTGACGAGGATCATTTGGGCGATATGGACTTTAAAGTTGCTGGAACAGATAATGGCGTTACTGCACTTCAAATGGATATAAAGATCACTGGAATCACTGCAGAAATAATGCAAGTTGCGCTCTCTCAAGCAAAAGAGGGCATTGATCATATCCTTAAAATAATGAAGAAAACATTGAAGGGCCCTAGAACTGAGATGTCAAAATTTGCCCCACAAATACTAACAATTAAAATTCATCCAGATAAGATCAGGGATGTTATTGGTAAAGGGGGTGCTGTAATTAAAGGGCTGGCAGCTGAAACAGGCGCAACAATAGACATTGATGATTCTGGATTAGTTAAAATTGCTTGTACAAGCGCCGAATCAGGACAAGCAGCTCTCGATAGAATTAAGGAAATTACTGCCGATGTTGAGGTTGACCAAGTATACGATGGCAAGGTAATCAAGATTCTAGATTTTGGAGCTATTGTATCCTTGTTGCCTGGTAAAGATGGTCTTTTGCATATCTCTCAAATTGCGCATGAGAGAATTAAAGCAGTTAAGGACCATTTATCTGAAGGTGATGAAGTTAAGGTTAAGGTTATTGAGGTTGATGATAAGGGCAGGGTTAGAGTAAGTGCTAAAGCTTTAATCGAAGCTCCACCAGAAGCAGAAAAGAAGGAAGAGGTTAGTGAGTCTGAAGAAGATTAATTAAAAAAGCCCCGAAAGGGGCTTTTTATTTACCCATTTGTTTTTCTCTTATTTCATCAAGCGTTTTGCAGTCAATACATAGTGTTGCCGTTGGGCGAGCTTGAAGTCTTTGTAGACCAATCTCTTCTCCGCATTGATTACAATATCCATATTCATCATTTGAAATTAATCTTAATGTGTCATCGATTTTTTTAATCAGCTTTCTTTCTCGATCTCGATTTCTAAGTTCAAGCGCCATATCTGATTCTTGACTTGCTCTATCATTAGGGTCGGCGTATGCAGTTACGTCATCTTGCATGTGTGAAACAGTTCGATCGATGTCATTACTTAAATCCATTTTCCATTCATTTAGAACTTTTATAAAATGTTCTTTTTGTATCTTATTCATGTATTTTTCATTTGATTTTGGTGTGTAGGGTTTAAATTTTTTTAGTTGTTGGTTACTTACTGGCTTAGGAGCAACTTTCTTCGCTACTGGCTTAGGAGCAACTTTCTTCGCTACTGGCTTAGCTATAGCTTTTTTGGCTGCTGCCATTGCTTTTCCTAAAAATGTTTTTTTAGTAACCATTACAATTGACCCTTATAGTAAACAGTAAATTAACCGCGGAATTTTACACTTTTTGTATAGCACTTGGAAGCTTTTAGATGAGTTTCTGAGCTAGCAAGGTATTTTCCATGAGAGTTGCTACAGTCATTGGGCCCACACCACCTGGCACAGGAGTAATGTAAGAAGCTCTTTCTTTAGCTGTCTCAAACTCAACATCACCAACAAGCTTTCCATTGATTCTATTTATACCAATATCGACAACAATTGCACCTTCCTTAATCCACTCCCCTCTGACAAGATTATGTTTTCCTGTAGCAACAATAACTAAATCAGCTTGATTAACTTTTTGTTCTAAGTTTTTTGTACGGCTATGGCATGAAGTGGTTGTACATCCTTCCATTAATAATTCTAGGGCCATTGGCCTTCCAACATGATTCGATACGCCTACAATTGTCGCATCTAAGCCTTTGAGGACTATATTCGAGGCTTTAAGCATCTTAATTACACCATAAGGTGTACAGGGCCTGAGTTTTGGTTGGCGATTAACTAATAACCCCATATTTAAGGGATGGAATCCATCAATGTCTTTATTAGGATGAATAGCATCAATAATTAAATCTTCAA
This sequence comes from Methylophilales bacterium, assembly GCA_013205275.1. GTDB lineage: Bacteria > Pseudomonadota > Gammaproteobacteria > Burkholderiales > Methylophilaceae > BACL14. Next base: position 5,102 of record JABMNG010000101.1, read on the forward strand.
TAATATGACCTGGGAGAGGCGCCTGAACTAATATTCCGGTAATTGTAGGATCGGAATTTAGTTTATTAACTAGCAATAATAATTCATCTTGGGAGATATTTTCCGCTAAATCATATGATATTGATTCAATCCCCACTTTTTCACATGCAATTTTTTTATTTCTAACATAAACCTGAGAGGCTGGATCATTTCCTATTAATATAACCGCCAGAACAGGAGGATTAATACCCTTCATACGCCTATCAGATATTTCTTCTTTGACCTTGAGGAGTAATTTTTCAGCAATACTCTTGCCGTCAATAATTTTGGCTGTCATTTGTGATTGTATCCAGTAGTGAAAAAATTATTTTATCAGAATGACACCTTAAAGCGCCATTCAATAAAACTTAAAGCACCATTCAATAAAACTTAAAGCGCCATTCAATAAAATAAATTAACAATATAAAGGGACGAACGTATTTGACCAAAAGTACTATTTAGGCTATATTTGCGCGTTCGGGGTGTAGCGTAGCCTGGTAGCGCGCCTGCTTTGGGAGCAGGA
>JABMNG010000102.1 GCA_013205275.1 Methylophilales bacterium
AATAGTTTATTGGTATCGTATTTAACTTTAGTGTTTTTTTAAATTAAGGTAAACTAATAATTAATTAATTTAATAATAAGATTTTCTTAATGATAAATATTTCGACCAAGCAATTACGTATCTTTGTTGCTGCAGCAAAACACCTTAACTTTACAAGGGCGGCCGAAGAGGTCCACGTTTCCCCTCCTGCGATTTCTATGCAAATTAAGGAAATTGAGCTTCTTGTGAATACTCCATTATTCATTAAAGAAGGCAAAACTATTCAGCTGTCTTCTGCGGGAGAATATTTTTTAAATCGTGCTCGTCATGTTCTTCAAACCTTAAATGAGGCAGAAAAAGTTATCAAGCAGCTTAAAGGTGAGCGCATTGAAATTATTCGGGTGGGCATTATTAGCACTGCCCAATATTTTGTTCCTCAGGTATTAAAAATGTTTCGTGAAATTCATGGGCAATATAAAATTATTCTTGACGTTAGAAATCGTGAACAATTAATTGATTTGTTACGTGACGGTGAAATTGATATTGCAATTATGGGGTTGGTTCCAAAAGAAATTGATACTAAGGCCTACGTAATTGGGGACCATCCCAATGTGTTTATTGCCTCTGAAAATCATCCACTTGCTAAGCTAAAAAAAATTTCGCCTCAGTCGCTGAATGATTATGATTTAATTACCCGAGAAACCGGTTCTGGTACCCGGGCGCATATGGAGTCCTTTATCCAGGAACATGCGATTCAGCCTAACATTGTGATGGAGATGTCTAGGAACGAAAGTATAATCCAGGCCGTCATTGCCGACCTTGGAATATCCTTTGTGTCTCGTCACACCATTAGCAATGAAATACGGAACGGGCAATTAAAGGTTCTTGATATCCAACATACGCCTATTGTCAGAAAGTGGCACGTTGTTACATTAAATCCTATGTCACTCAATCGTTCAGTTGAATTGTTGAAAGATTTTATCCTGGCTCAATCCCAGCTTCTTCTGGCTGCATTAGAAAAATAATTTAGGCCACAAAGGCTTTTAAATCAACTTTTTTAATCGACTCTACAATGTGGTCAATGGCCTTTTTTTTGACCGTACTTTTACGATAGGCCAATGCCACCTTGCGGTAGGGTTTTGGGTCGTTGAAGGGGATAGTCTTCACTAATGGGTTGTCATACTTTGCGGATGTTGCTGATTTAGGCAGCACAGAAATCCCTAGATTTGAAGCAACCATATTTCTAATTGTTTCTAATGAGTTCCCTAACTGTAGATCTCGATTGTCTTTGAGCCCCGGGCAAGCCTCTACAATTTGCTTGCTATAACAATGTACGTTATCTAGTAGCATCACCCTCTCCATTCCAACGTCTTGTGTGCTTAATGATTTTTTATCTGCCCAAATATGTTTAGTGGGAACAATAACCACAAACGGCTCATCATAAAGGTGTACGCATTCAATGCCGGGGGCATCAAAAGGCAAAGCAATAATTGCAGCATCGAGCTTACCTTTCCTTAAATTCTCTTCTAGATTCTTTGTAATATTTTCTTCCACTTCTAGGGGCATTTCCGGAGAATCTTTACGGAGTATTGGAATCATTAATGGTAAAAGATAGGGGGCAATGGAATAAATAAGCCCGAGGCTAAAAGGCTGTTTTAGTTGGCTGTCACCCTGAAAAGCTAGTTCTTTGATTTTAGCAGCTTCGTCCAGAACAACGTTAGCTTGGTTAATGATCAATTGGCCTACTGAAGTAATACTAACTTCTGAACGATTTCTCTCAAATAAGGACAGGCCTAATTCTTCTTCTAGTTTTTTAATCGCTAAACTTAATGCTGGCTGGCTGACAAAACATTTTTCAGCCGCTCTCCTAAAATTTTTTTCACGGGCTACAGCAACAACGAATCTAAGCTCGCTAAGCGTCAAGATTAAATGTCCAGATTACTTGCGCCTAAGGCATTTTTTTCAATAAATGCTCTTCTAGGCTCAACATTATCGCCCATTAAATCTGTGAATGTTTCTTCCAGCGCAATCGTGTCTTCAATAGTGACCTTCAGCAAACGCCTTACACTAGGGTCCATTGTGGTTTCCCAAAGCTGTGAGGGGTTCATTTCGCCAAGCCCTTTGTATCGCTGAATATTCAATGTGTGTTTTGCTTCCGCCATAAGCCAAGCTAATGCGTCATGAAAGTTCGTGGTGGCTTTTGATTTTTCTCCACGTGAAATAACAGCTCCCGGTCCAATTAAATCACGCGTTAAATTTGAAGACTTAATAATTTGTCGGTATTCTCCGCTCATTAGAAACTCTTCATCTAGTTTGCTGATTTGTAAATTTCCATGAACATATTGATTAATTTCAATGAGGTATTGATTGCTGTTTAGGTTTTGTTTTACTTCGAAATTAATGCTGTCTTTAAGCATCATCTTTTTAAGGTTGTCGGAATATTGTTGGGTCACTGCTTCGCTTGATAAATCAATCTCGCCTAAAACATGAATAGCCCTGACCAGGGACTCATCATAGCGTTTAGCTAAGCGACGAATAACTGCCTCGGTTAAAACCATTTCTCTTGCGATAGTTCCCAGGGCATCCCCAGTCAATGTTGCTCCGTCTACTTTGGTTAATAACGATGCGTCGTTTAATGCTGAGTCAACCAAGTACTGGTCTAATTCCTGCTCGTCTTTTAAATAACGCTCATCCTTACCTTGTTTTACTTTATATAAAGGTGGTTGCGCAATATAAATATGGCCCTTTTCAACTAATGCAGTCATTTGTCTAAAGAAGAATGTTAATAATAATGTTCGAATGTGTGCGCCATCCACGTCGGCATCCGTCATGATAATAATTCGGTGGTACCGTAATTTTTCTGGCGCGAACTCTTGGCCAATTCCCGCACCAAGCGCCGTGATAAGGGTCGTTATTTCTTGGGAAGATAAAATTTTATCTAGGCGGGCTTTTTCTACGTTTAGAATCTTTCCTTTTAGCGGAAGGATGGCTTGATTTTTTCGGTCACGTCCCTGTTTTGCGGACCCGCCAGCAGAGTCACCTTCGACTAAGTATATTTCACACTGTGCTGGGTCTTTTTCTTGGCAGTCGGCTAATTTTCCAGGGAGCCCCATCGAGTCCATCGCGCCCTTTCGTCGCGTCATGTCTCGTGCTTTTCTTGCTGCCTCTCTTGCTCTCGCCGCATCCACGATTTTATTACAAATAATTTTTGCGTCTTGCGGGTGTTCTAATAAGTACTCTGTCAGCTTCTTTCCAACCAAGTCTGACACTACTGGCTGAACCTCACTTGAAACCAATTTATCTTTTGTTTGAGATGAAAACTTTGGTTCGGGTACTTTTACTGATAACACACAAGTCAGCCCCTCACGCATATCGTCTCCGCCTGTGTCTACTTTAGCCTTCTTAGCCAGCTCGTTAGACTCGATATAGGTATTAATTGTTCGCGTCATCGCTGCCCTTAGCCCGGTTAGGTGGGTGCCGCCGTCTCGTTGAGGGATGTTGTTAGTAAAACATTGAACGTTTTCCCCGTAGGAATCATTCCATTGCATACTCACTTCGATTGTTATGCCGTCTTTCTCTCCAATAGCATGAAACGGAGTGGTGTGTAGAACCGTTTTTGATCGATTCATGTATTCAACAAAACCTTTAATTCCCCCTGAAAACTCGAAATTTTCTGTTCGGCCTGTGCGGTGATCAATAAGGT
>JABMNG010000103.1 GCA_013205275.1 Methylophilales bacterium
TCTTAGAAAAATTTCAGCCCCTCAAGCAATTCTTGCCGCACTGGTTATAACGAGCCTAATTAATTTTCTTATCTTCAAGATAAAAGTTGTTGGCGTAACATCAATCCACTTGCAAAGTAGTGAATTTTTTTTCCCTTCCTCAAAGGTTATAGGGTCGGTATGGACACTTTTATTATCGTGCCTAGCCTATAGCTTTTCAAGGGTAATTAAAAGCAGTATGAAGCATGCTTTATGGACCATCTTTTTATTTTTATTGTGTATATTCTACCCGCTCTATACATTTGGATTTTCATTTTTACCTGCGATGATTTTTGGAAATTTAGTAACGATTGCTGTTGCGAGTTTTATTTCAGGCTCATTGTTTTCTTTATATAAAGTAGAGTCATTCTTAACACTATTAATTGCGCTTTGGGTTATATTTGTGAGCTACCTAATGTTTTTTATTAATTGAACGCGTTCAAATGGATGAAGCGCCATTTGTATTTAGGCTGTCGGTTTTCTTTTTTGTATCTCTGCTAGAATTAATTTACATTCATCTGTCGTCAATGAGCAGCCATTAACACCGTCTTCAAAGTTATACCCACCAAGCATTAACTCAATAAATTTTTTAACTTCTTCATACTCAAGATCAAGGAGTGTAGCTATCTGGATGAGCATTTGTGTGTGTTCTTCTGTGTACATCATGACCTCATAATTTAAAATACCAAGAGACTTTAATTTACCGTCATTTACCAGATCTTGCAAGAAAACTTTATCCCACTTTAAATACGAGTCAAGCTTGCTACGAAGCGTTATGATTTTTTAATTTAATGCGTAAAAAAAACCTGCCTATTGGCAGGTTTTTTTAAAGATTTTCATTACGCTAATTGAGCTAGGACAGGAACAATCAATAATGCAACAATATTGATGATCTTGATTAACGGATTAATCGCAGGACCAGCTGTATCTTTGTATGGATCTCCAACAGTATCACCAGTTACTGAAGCCTTGTGAGCCTCAGAACCCTTGCCACCATGATTACCATCTTCAATATATTTCTTAGCATTATCCCATGCACCACCACCGGTACACATTGAGATGGCTACAAAAAGACCCGTTACAATTGTACCCATTAATAAACCGCCGAGCGCTTCAGGCCCAAGAAATACACCAACCAAGATAGGCGCTGCAACTGGAAGCAATGAAGGCACCACCATTTCTTTTATAGCTGCCGTTGTTAATAAATCAACCGCTCTCGCATAATCAGGTTCTGCTTTACCAGTCATAATGCCTTTAATAGTTTTGAACTGATGACGAACCTCTTCGACTACTGATGCGGCTGCACGTCCGACCGCTTCCATCGCCATCGCAGCGAATAAATAAGGAATCATCCCGCCAATAAATAGACCAATGATGACCATTGGATTACTTAAATCAAATGAAGCCACAATGTCATAATGCTCTAGCTTGTGTGTGTAATCTGCAAATAAGACTAACGCAGCAAGCCCCGCCGATCCAATTGCATAACCCTTCGTCACTGCTTTTGTTGTATTACCGACAGCATCCAGTGGATCAGTGATATTTCGCACGCTTTGTGGAAGACCAGCCATTTCTGCAATACCACCTGCATTGTCAGTAATAGGACCGTACGCATCTAACGCAACAATAATCCCTGCCATACTGAGCATTGATGTGGCAGCTACTGCAATACCATACAAGCCTGCTAAGTCATAAGAAGTAAAAATTGCCAAGCAAACAGACAACACAGGCAAGGCAGTTGATTTCATCGAGATACCAATACCCGCAATAATGTTGGTCGCATGACCTGTTTCAGATGCTTTTGCAACATGTTGAACTGGCTTAAATTGCGTACCAGTGTAATACTCTGTAATCCAAACAAGAAGTGCTGTCAGAACTAAACCTACGATTGCAGAGCCGAATAAATTAAGGGATGAAATCGTTTCTTCCTGAATAACAACGCCCTCTGGAAACATATACTGAGTAAGGTAATAGAATGCTACAGCAGATAAAATTCCAGCTATAGCAAGGCCACGATACAAAGCAGGCATCACGTTCTTCATTTTTGGATTAGCTTTAACAAAGAAGCAGCCCACAATTGAAGCAACAATAGAGACCGCACCTAGCATTAACGGGTAGAGAACTCCATTCACACTTGAGCCTGTTATCATTAGTGAACCTAAAACCATAGTGGCAATAATGGTCACGGCGTAAGTTTCAAATAGATCGGCTGCCATCCCAGCACAGTCACCAACGTTATCACCCACGTTATCTGCTATCACCGCTGGATTTCTTGGATCATCCTCTGGAATACCAGCTTCTACCTTACCAACAAGGTCAGCGCCTACGTCAGCACCTTTAGTAAATATACCGCCGCCGAGTCTGGCAAAAATAGAAATTAATGAAGAACCAAAAGCAAATCCAATTAATGGATTAAGGTCTTCGGTGATTGAAAGTGATGTTCCGCCAAGGTATGCATAAAAACCTGCGACACCCATTAAACCTAAACCTACAACCAACATACCTGTAATTGCACCACCTTTAAAGGCAACGTCAAACGCCTGCGGGAGACCTTTGGTCGCCGCTTGAGCGGTTCTCACATTTGCGCGAACCGAAACATTCATACCGATAAATCCGCAGGCACCTGATAGAACTGCACCCACAACAAATCCTATGGCTGTATTGGTATCAATAAAGTAACCAATTAATATTGCAAGGATTACTCCGACGATACCAATCGTTTTGTATTGACGGGAAAGGTAGGCAGAAGCCCCTTTTTGAATAGCTGCCGCAATAGTTTGCATTTTTGCATTACCAGCAGGTAAGCTTAAAATCCATTTAGACATGATTGCACCGTATAGAACGGCAAGAACTGCAGCCGCAAGGGCTAGGTTTATTAAAGACATATTTCCTCCATTGATTAGGTCGTATATTTATTACTTAAAGGCTTATGAGCACTTACAGAGCCATTAAAATAAAAAAAAGAGATTATACCTTTTTTAATATAACTCTCAATATATTCATCACTATAATATTCATATGATTGATTATAAGAAGAATTGATTGATAAAAAACATCAAGAGACCAACGGCGATAAGGAGGTATGCAAAGGCTATTTTGATCCTTTTGTCTGAGATTTTTTGTAAGCAATCGGCAGATAATTTCACAAAGATCAGGCTAGGAAGCGTTAAAAAAAATATCGCAGGCATATAAACAGCACCAACCATTGATTCTCGATTAATCATGGATAACTCTTGCCAAGATAAATAGAGGGTTATGGAGGAGCCTAACCCAATAATCAATCCTAAACTGCTCGAAATTCCGATAGCTAGTTTAATTCCAATCCCACGCGATGTTAGGTAAGGCACAAATAGAGTGCCACCACCAATACCAATGAGCCCTGAAATAGTGGAAAAAAACAGGCCAATCAAGTTACTCACAATAAAAGATGGTATAGATTTATTTCTAAGAACCTTATATGGGGATAATATTTTATAGGCCGCAATAAAGGTATAAACAATAAAGGTTGAACGAATAAGATCAGTTGGGAGTTGCGGCAGATAGTTACCTATAAATAGCGCTCCGACGACTACACCCCAAGAAAATTTATGTACGACTTTCCAATCAATGTTCTGATTGTAATGATGAGACAGAGTTGATATGAAAGCGCTTAAAATGATGGAGGCTAGTGAAGTAGCAACACCGGAAATGACAGCATCATTAATATGAAATTCATGAAAGCCCATAAGTATAAAAGTTATAACCGGGACCATAATCAGCCCGCCACCTATACCGAACATACCTACCAAGCCACCAATAAAAATCCCCGTCAAAAAAAGAATAATAATTTCAATCATTATTTTGAGCGAATAAGCTTTTGGAGGGCGACTTTAAGAGGTGAATCACTGATTTTATCAGCTAAGGCCTTGAGTTTTTTTATAGAAGGCTTTGGAGAATCGACTAATCGCTTATCTATTTTTTTGTTTTGAATTGTCATTCTAATTTTAATCTTATTTAGAGATTCGGAGCCTAGCTTTGTATTAATTGCGTTAATAATTTGATTCTCAGCTAACTTTAATCTATGAGCTACCACGCTTGACTTGACCTCTACGACAAGTGTTTTTCCAATCTGATTTTTAATCTCAACTAAGGAAATGAGTTCCTTTGGAAAAAATTTTGACATGTCTCTTTGAAGTGACTCCAGCCTTCTTTTCCTTTGGGCTATTTCCGAAAAAAAACTGTTCTGAAATAACTTTTTGATGGGTTCCATACTATAATGCTACCTTATTTTTTAAATATTTACGCTTCATGAAAATTCTTTTTCTAGGTCAAAATCCAAGAAAACCCAAGACTATAAACAATAAAATTATTTTTTTAATTTTATTCCTCTTTCTAACTATAAACATTGGGCTTTCCTACTTTTATGTAGAATATAAAATCGAAAAGCTAAATGAACAGCACATCAATGATGTGAATCCATCGGGGCTGGTATTGTCCGAAGTCAGACTCGACTACGAGAAGAATTTGACAGTTTTTATCGATCAAATGGGTGAGCTTTACGCTCGCATCATTAATCTTGATTCTCAGACAGAGAGACTTCAGGGTATCCTAAGGAAACAAATGGTCGGTAAGGATAAGGTACCAAAGCTCGATGAGAAAAAAGGGTCACAAGGAGGTCCATTCAAAAATGATAATCTCACCAGCCAGGACTTACAAAAAGCTATTAATAATTTAATGGTAAAAATTGAAGCGAGAGAGGACCTATACAATTCAATGGAATCCGCTTTATTGAAACAATCTGTTTTAAAAGATACACTGCCTTCGCTTAAGCCTGTTAACATTCCATACAGCTCTTCCAGTTATGGTTGGCGCCATGATCCTATTCTTGGAGTCCGTGCCTTTCATGAGGGGTTAGATTTTTCTGCCGCCCAAGGAGAGCAGATAAGAGCAACTGCAAGCGGCATTGTAATCTTCGCGGGAAAGGCTCCCGATTATGGTAATTATGTAAAAATACAGCATGGTAATGGCCTTGAAACTCGATACGCTCACTGCTCCAAGCTACTTGTTAAAAACGGAGACTTAGTGTCTAAAGGAGAGGTAATAGCTTTAGTTGGAAATACCGGCCGGTCAACAGGGCCTCACCTGCATTATGAAATTCGTTTAAATGGAAACTCACTCGACCCACGTCAATACTTAAAAAAATAAAATCTATGCTAAAAAAAATTATTGGAAATATCTTTGGAAGCCGTAATCAGCGACTTTTGAAGGAGTACACAAAAAAGGTTCATCAGATCAATGCGCTCGAACCCTCTATTCAGAAATTAAAAGACGGTGATTTTAAGAAAAAAACCACAGAGTTCAAGGAAAGAATTGTCTCTGGCGAGTCTCTAGACCATCTATTGATTGAAGTTTTTGCGCACGTCCGTGAGGCAAGCATTCGGTCACTTGGAATGCGTCATTTTGATGAGCAGCTAATGGGTGCTATGGCGCTCCATGAAGGCAAGATTTCAGAAATGCGAACAGGGGAGGGTAAAACTCTGGTTGCCACACTAACTGTTTATCTCAATGCGCTCGCAGGGCATGGAGTTCATGTGGTTACAGTCAATGATTATTTAGCTAAAAGGGACGCGGATTGGATGGGAAAGCTCTACAATTTTTTAGGGTTGAGCGTGGGTATTAATCTCTCTAGAATGCCCGGCGATGAAAAAAAATTAGCCTATCAGGCAGATATCACCTATGGGACGAATAATGAATTTGGTTTTGATTACTTAAGAGACAATATGGTTTACAGTAAAGATGAGCGCGTTCAGCGACCACTTTATTATGCTGTAATTGATGAGGTAGATTCTATCTTGATTGATGAAGCAAGAACCCCATTAATCATTTCAGGTCAAGCAGAAGACAACGTCGACCTTTACACAAAAATCAATAAGATTGTTCCAAACCTAAGTCGCCAAGAAGTCGAAGAGGGCGAGGGAGATTTTTGGATTGATGAAAAAGCGCATCAAGCCATTCTCTCTGAAAAGGGGCATGAAAAAACAGAAGGATTGCTTGTTAAGATGGGCATCCTCGAAAAAGACACAAATTTATATGAGGCATCAAATATTAGCCTGCTACACCATGTGAACTCGGCATTAAAAGCACACTTCTTATTTATGAAAGACAAGGACTACGTCGTTAAAGACGGGGCCATTACAATTGTTGATGAATTTACAGGAAGAATGATGCCTGGAAGAAGGTGGTCAGACGGGCTGCATCAAGCTGTGGAAGCAAAGGAGGGCGTGCAGATTCAAAGAGAGAATCAAACGCTTGCGAGTATTACGTTCCAAAATTATTTCCGTATGTACAAGAAGCTTTCAGGAATGACAGGGACCGCTGATACGGAAGCCTTTGAGTTCAATCAAATATATGGACTTGAGACTATTATTATTCCGCCGCATCGGCCAACGGTACGTATTGATAAAATGGACAAAATATACCGAACCTCAGACGAGCGCTATGAGGCAGTGATAGAAGACATCAAAGACTGTTTTAAGCGCTCACAACCAGTTTTAGTTGGAACAACCTCCATTGAAAACTCAGAGTTAGTTTCTAAGGTGTTAACTAAAGCCAAACTAAAACATCAAGTTTTAAATGCTAAACAACATGAGAAAGAAGCTTATATTATTGAGCAAGCTGGGCAGCCTGGCATGGTAACTATTGCAACCAATATGGCTGGACGTGGGACTGATATTGTTTTGGGTGGAAATATTGAGCCTGAGATAGAGGTGATAAGAAATAATAATAAAATTGACCAAGCAAGAAAGAATAAGGAAATTGAGGTGCTTACTCAAGCATGGAAGAAAAAGCATGAGCAAGTGATTAATGCTGGGGGGCTTCATATCATTGGAACGGAAAGACATGAGTCTAGGCGAATTGATAATCAACTTCGTGGGCGCTCAGGTAGACAAGGGGATCCGGGTTCGAGTGCCTTCTATCTTTCATTGGATGATTCGCTTTTAAGAATTTTTGCCTCCGAGCGTGTGGCATCGATTATGGAAAAGTTAAATATGCCTAAAGGCGAGGCGATTGAGCATACGTGGGTGAGTCGCTCCATAGAGGGTGCGCAGAGAAAGGTAGAGGGTAGGAATTTTGATATTCGAAAGCAGCTTCTAGAATACGATGACGTCCCAAATAATCAACGTAAAGTAATTTACGAGCAACGTAACGATATTTTAGACAGCGACAATCTGAAGGAGTCGGTGGATAATATTCTGTCAGACGTTCTAGAGCAAACCGTCTTTGAATACATACCTATAGAAAGTGCTGAAGAGATGTGGGACCTTCCTGGCCTCCAAAAAAGAATGCAGGGTGACTACGCAATTAATTGTGATGTGAGTGCCTGGTTAAAGAAAGAGCCAAATATTTCAATTGAGGACATTGCAGTCAGAATAAAAACAATAGGACTAGATAACTACCGTAAAAAAGAAACTATAGCGGGAGAGAACGCACTTCATCACTTTGAAAGATCAGTCATACTTCAAATATTTGACCATCATTGGCGAGCCCATCTATCATCATTAGATCAACTGAGACAAGGGATTGGTTTGAGGGCTTATGGCCAAAAAGATCCTAAACAGGAGTTTAAGAAGGAAGCCTTTTCCTTATTTGAACAATTATTAGATACCATTAAGTTCGAAATTACTCGAGTCCTTATGCTGGTCCAGGTTAAAGA
>JABMNG010000104.1 GCA_013205275.1 Methylophilales bacterium
ATTATTAATCTATAAAAAATTCCGGATGCTTAAATTAACTCATTTATTTATTTTAGTTCTTTCATCAAGTCTTTATGCAGCTCCTTCAACAGAGCTTACATTAAGCCTCAACCCCTCAATTGTTAAAGTTCACACCGCAAATAAACAAGGTAACCATGGGGTCGGCTCTGGTGTTGTCATCGCCAAAGATTATGTTGTAACCAACTGTCATGTTGTTGCAGATGCGCAAGGTATTCACGTAACAAAATTTGGAGTGAGTTATCCTCCTTTTGCACTCCTGGCAGATTGGAGGCATGATTTGTGCATTCTCAAATTTAAATACCTGGACCTTCAGCCAATTACTTTAGGCGATAATGAGCAGCTGGCATACGAGGAAGAAGTTTTTAGTAAAAGTTATGGGGGTAATACGGTTAAACCACATACATCACTTGGAGCTGTAAAGGGAATTTATGAGCTTGATGGGTATAAAATTATTCAATCCTCAGCCTGGTTTTCATTGGGTGCCAGCGGTGGCGGTCTGTTTAATAATAAAGGGGAACTCATTGGCGTCACAACTTTTAAAACTCCAGGTAACTCAGGATTCTTTTACAGCGTCCCTGTTGAGGTAATAAAAGAAATACTAACAAAGAATGAGGAGATCTCGATCACCGCTGCAGCAGAGCCTCCTTTTTGGGATGCCCCTGAAGAAAAATTACCTTTTTTTATGCAGGTGGTTGGCCCTATTAATAAAGAAAACTGGGTTAAACTAAAAGAAGTTTCTATTGAATGGTTAGCCAATAAACCTAATGAGGCTGAAGCCCACTATCATTTAGGAGTGGCGCAATATCATTTAGATAGACTAAAGGAAGCTAAGCAATCCTTTAATGAGGTTATTACTAAAAATAAAAAGCACTTACAAGCATATTTATTTTTGTATAAAATTGCAAAATTTGAAGGTAAGGAAGACGAAATGAAAGATTATAAAAAAATTGCTCTGTCTCTAGATAGCGCTGCGTTAGAAGGCCAATGAAATACATTATTATTTTTATGATTAGCGCCCTAGCATCCTCCTGCTCGGATTATCCATTAAAATTGGACGATCTAAACTTAGGAAATGTGTTCTCTACAGATTACGAGGAAGTTAATCAGGCTCCAAAAGATGCCATTCAATTTCAATGCGCAGAAAATAAAAATTTTTATTTAAAATATCTTGAAGAAAAAAATGCTGTCTGGATTTTCTTTAAGGATCGAGAGTTTAGACTAGATAAAACAAAAGACGAGGAAGATTCGTACACCAACGAAACAACAAGGCTTGATATTAAAGAGGGCACTGCTGTTATAAAGGCAGGAGCTGCTGTACTGTATGATCAATGCCAAAAAAAATCATAGAACTCTTGAATATCAACTTAACTTAATGTAACTTAAAACCAAGACCGAATCATTTGAGGTGATTATGGACAATAAATATGGTTTAGGCAGCACAAAAGTAGCCGTTGACCTCCATAAAAAAAATGGAGAAACAAAATGCAAATCATGTAATAGTCAAAATGTGCATTTTTGCCCAACAATGCAAGATCATCAATGCGAGGATTGTGGGGAATGGCAAAATGACGTTCCATTAAATTACTCAACAGGGCGAAGTGCAGACTATTAATACTTATTTCTTTTTGCATCCCATCAATATCAAGTAAAATATCACCTTTATTTGAAGGCAAGCTATGATAATCCAATCTGACTTTATCGATTTAGATACACCAACAGGACCAATGAGGACGTATATTCATCGACCCTCTAAAGCTGGAAAATTCCCAGTCATACTTTTTTATTCTGAAATTTTTCAACAAACGGGCCCTATAGAGCGAGCCGCAAAAATTATTGCCAGTCACGGTTATGCTGTTTTAGTACCTGAAGTTTTTCATGAGCTTAATCCTATTGGTACAGTTCTGGCTTATGATGACGCCGGTCGTGATAAGGGTAATGCTGATAAAAGTGCAAAAGATGTGGAAAGCTATGATTCTGACAACCAAAGCATGATCGATTGGGCTAAGAAACAAACCTGGTTTAATGGTCATATTGGCGCAATGGGATTTTGCATAGGCGGACATTTAGCTTTTAGGGCCGCTTTAAATGCAGCGGTTAAATCAACAGCTTGTTTTTATGCCACCGATTTACATACAAATACTATTCCAAACAAAATTGGGCAACATAGCATTGACAGGCTAAAAGATATTAAAGGTGAGCTGTTAATGATTTGGGGGAAGCAAGACAGCCATATTCCAACAGTCGCACGCATGCAGATTCATCAAAAATTACTAGAGACTGACATTGTGTTTAGTTGGCATGAGTTTAATGGACAACATGCTTTTATGAGGGACGAAGGTGAGCGTTTCGATGCCGAGCTCGCAACCTTAGGTTATCAGCTGAGCCTTAGACTATTTTCAAGAACACTATTTGGTTAAACGCAATCAGAGAACGCTTCCAGGGATCGATAAAATAAATCTTTTTCTTTAGTTTTTAGAGTATCGACTGGTATTTGATCGCCGCGCTCTTTAATGTTTTCATTGATGTTTGGCGTTAATCCGCCGTCAGTCAGGCTATTATTAATTGTCATTCTAGTTTCCTTTTGGGAATAATAAAGGGATTGTGTCCCTAAAGTGAATAGATACCTTACTAAGATAAAAATTCAATTTTTTATAATAAAATAAAATAGGTTATATTTAGATTTATTAATGCGGATGTATTCTAATATGAAAATTACTATAAATGGAAATATTCGAGATTTTGACTGCCAATCAATGACTGCTGAGGCGTTAGTGGCAGAGCTAAAACTAGCTGGAAAAAGATTTGCTATTGAGAGAAATGGGGAAATTATACCAAAAAGTCTTTTGCCAAAATTAGCAATTAATGACGGGGATAATCTAGAAATTGTAGGGGCGGTTGGCGGTGGATAAATTTCAACTGATGAAGGACGAATTAATAGTCGCTGGAAAACCATTCCATTCAAGGCTCTTGGTTGGCACTGGGAAGTATCGCGACTTTAAAGAAACGAGAGCTGCGATTGATAAGAGTGGTGCGCAAATTGTGACTGTTGCTATTCGCAGGACTAATATTGGTCAGAATATTAATGAGCCCTCACTGTTAGATTTTCTTCCTCCCAAAGACTTTACATACCTACCCAATACAGCTGGATGTTATTCGGCAGGCGAAGCAATTCGAACATTACGCTTGGCTCGAGAACTATTAGACGGACATAATCTTGTCAAGCTGGAGGTGCTTGGGGACCCAACAACTCTCTACCCTAATGTGGTTGAGACATTGAAAGCCGCTGAAGTACTAGTTAAAGATGGTTTTAATGTGATGGTCTATACCTCTGATGACCCTATCATTGCTAAGCAGCTTGAGGATATTGGATGCTGCGCAATTATGCCGCTCGCCTCGTTGATTGGGTCGGGAATGGGGATTCTAAATCCCTGGAATTTGGAAATTATTATTAATACCATATCTGTTCCTGTAATTGTTGATGCCGGGGTCGGTACAGCCTCTGATGCCGCGATTGCAATGGAATTAGGCTGTGATGGTGTGCTTATGAATACAGCTATTGCAACGGCACGAGACCCCATTATGATGGCTGGTGCCATGAAGAAAGCAATTGAAGCAGGACGAGAAGCATTCCTATCTGGACGAATGGCTAAAAAGCTTTACAGCGGATCTGCCAGCTCACCGGCCTCAGGATTAATTAAATAAATGATTAATTCATCAGTATCGGAAATAGAAATCACCGTGCATAACCAATTCCTAGCAGACCGCTCATTCATTAACCAAGACCGTTATTTCTTTGCTTACACCATTACAATTCATAACCATGGCCCTCATAGCGTTCAACTTATCAGCCGACATTGGATTATTGAAAATTCGGCGGGAGAGACTTCAGAAGTAAAGGGAGAGGGTGTGATAGGTGAGCAGCCTATTATTAATAATGGTGAAAGTTACACTTACACCAGCGCAACTGAAATTAATACTCCCACTGGTTTCATGTATGGAACATACCAAATGCGAACCCAAAATTCAGATCAATTTGATTCCAAAATTCCTAAGTTTAAACTTCAAATGCCAAGGACCTTACATTGAAACTCCGCTATCTGTTTATCACCCCACTCTTAGCCCTCATTGGTAGCTGTGGCCAGCTTGATCTACAAAAAGAGTGTGACTGTGAGAAGCCTGCCATTGCTGTCGAGGAATCGAAAAAGTGTGAGATAACTCCAGAGAAAAAAGTTATACCAGAATACGGTTTACTTAAGAAAGCAGATTGGGCCAGCATTAATGGAAAAATGGATCAGGATCATCTGATTCTAGCTTGGCCGGCCTGGCTGAGAAGTTGTTCCGTTTTAATCAAGAAAAAATCTTGGGAAAAATCTTGCCAAGCAGCTCTTGAAATTCCTAGCGACGCTTCGAATCAACAATTATTCGACTATTTTCATAGTTACTTCAATCTCTATCAGGCACATCAAGAAAACGACTCCACAGAAGGATTAATAACGGGCTATTACCAACCACTACTAAAAGGGAGTCGAGAAAAAACATCTCACTATCAAATTCCTCTTTATGCCCCCCCAGGGGATCTGATTACAGTAGATTTAAGTGAGCTCTATCCTGAACTAAAATACAAACGGTTGCGTGGTCGAATTGAGGGAAATAAATTGATCCCATATTTCTCGAGAGAATCTATATCTGATCAAAAGCTCCCTATTAAGGGAAATGAAATTTTTTGGGTTCAAGACTCTGTTGAAGCTTTTTTTCTTGAAATTCAAGGCTCAGGTGTGATTCAATTTGAGGATGGATCTACTACACAAGTAGGTTACGCAGATCAAAATGGCCATCCCTATCGATCAATGGGGTTAGCTTTAATTCAAGAGGGTGAGCTTTCTAGGCACAAAGTATCAATGGCCAGCATCAAAGCTTGGGCTAAGCAAAATAAGAAAAAGTTACACAAATTTCTTAATGCCAATCCAAGTTTTGTGTTTTTTAGAGAATTGCCCCAAGGGCTACCTGGTCCGATTGGCGCTATGGGTATTCCTATCTCCAGTGAACGGTCAGTCGCTGTCGACCGTAAATTTATTCCATTAGGTGCACCCATTTTTTTATCCACCACCGAACCCAACACCGAGATCCCTTTGGAACGTTTAATGATTGCTCAAGATACGGGGGGAGCCATTGGTGGTGGTGTCCGTGCTGACTTTTATTGGGGGCAGGGAGATCGGGCAGGTAAG
>JABMNG010000105.1 GCA_013205275.1 Methylophilales bacterium
CTCACCTATAACAACCCCCATGCCGTGATCAATAAAAAAACGACGCCCGATGATAGCCCCCGGGTGAATTTCGATTCCAGTTAACAGCCGAGAAAGATGGGAGACTACTCTGGCTACCCAGTAGAGTTTTATTTTCCATAACAGATGGGCCAGACGATGAAAGAGAATGGCATGCACCCCCGGGTAGGTGGTGAGGATCTCAAGATAAGACCTGGCGGCAGGGTCACGATCAAACACGACGGCCAGATCAGATTTAATTTTTTGGAACATATTTTCTTGTGTATTTCATGATTAATAAGGTCAACATTATCTCATGAAATCTAAAGCTTGACTATTTAAGTCAAGCTTTAGATTATTTTAATTTCTTCTGAATCTCAGAAAGAATTCCTCTAAGAATATTTACTTCATCTTTGTCCATATTTGAGCGATTAAAAAGCAAGCGAAGTCTTTGCATAAGTCGCTCTGCTTGAATCTTTTTTAAGAAACCAAGGCCATCTAAGACTGTTTCGAGGTGGTTAAAAAAACCATTGAGCACCTCGTGAGAAACATAGTCGGGCAGAACGGTCTTATTTATTTCATTGTCCAGCCTTAGTTGGGTCATCATTCGAATTTCGTGACATGCAATTTGAACGGCTTGCGCCAAATTGAGCGAGGAATAGTTCTCATTGGCATCAATATAGCTCAGCGCTTGGCAATGCTTGACTTCGTCATTGGATAGGCCGTTTTTTTCATTTCCAAACAGCAAGGCAACTTGATGTTTTTCTGCGACTGGTAGGAGATTTTTAGCTGTGGTCCGAATATCTTCGTGGGGCTGTGTAAGCTCTCTTTTTCGGGCCGTAAATCCAACCGTGTAGTTAACCCCCACCAGCGCTTCCTCTAAAGACTCGACCACCACGGCTTTCCTAAGGATGTCATCCGCCCCTGAGGCTAACGCGTCCGACTCGGGGCTCGGAAAGTGATTCGGCCTCACTAGATACAATGAAGTAAACCCCATGGTTTTCATGGCACGCGCTGCTGACCCAATGTTACCCGGATGACTGGTGCGGCATAGGATGATTCTAAATTTTTTTAGTTGATTTGATTTGGTCTGCACGGATTTTCTCTGTAAAATGCTATCTTAACAAGCTCACGCTAGTCTTTTCCAATTATTTAGGTTTATTATGCACCCAATGTTAAACATGGCAGTCAAAGCTGCTCGACGTGCCGGCTCCATCATCACAAGGGCCTCAGAAGACATCAGTGTCTTAACAGTTAACGACAAAGGGTACAACGATTTTGTTAGTGAAGTCGATGTGGCATCAGAGCGTGCAATTATTGAAGTCCTAAGCAAGGCCTACCCAAACCATGGTTTTCTAGGTGAGGAGTCAGGACTGAGCAAGGAAGCGGAAAATATTTGGATTATTGACCCCTTGGATGGCACGACAAACTTTCTTCATGGCTACCCACAATATTCAGTCTCAATTGCCCTGCAGCATCGTGGCGAAATTACGCAAGCCGTTGTTTATGACCCTAACAGAAATGAGCTTTTTACGGCCACTAAAGGCCAAGGCGCCTATCTGAATGACCGTCGAATAAGGGTTTCTAAGAAAAGCAAAATGCAGGACTGCTTGATTGGAACCGGGTTCCCATTTCGTGATTTTACTCATCTTTCTTGCTACCTAAGCACCCTTGAGGAATTAATTCGTGAAACTTCTGGTATTAGACGTCCTGGCAGCGCCGCTTTAGATTTAGCCTACACCGCAGCCGGCCGATTTGATGCTTTTTTTGAGATTGGCTTATCAAAGTGGGACATCGCAGCGGGCGGTTTATTGATTACCGAAGCCGGTGGAATCGTCAGTGATTTCAATGGAAAAGAAGGCTGGTTGAACACAGGGAATATAATCGCTTCCACCCCTAAAATGTACGAGCCTTTTTTAGAGCTTATTCAAAAGCATTTAACTGCAGACCTGAGACTTTAAAGAATAAATTTAGTCAGGATCCATACCACCGTAAATTTTTTTTTGCATATTTAGCCAATTTTCAGCTAACGAACTATTTCGGTATTCTTTAAAGCAGGGGGCGCCTAGCGTGTAATGAATAAGTTTTGCTAGTGGATTATCAGGATATTCAATTGCCAACCAATTCCATTCAATTGGTAGCTCACCAATATCGCCATCTGACAGCCAAGAAAAACGATGCAGAAATTTCCCGGTTTGGGTGCTAATAAAATCAGGAGTTAAAATCTTATGTTTAGGGTGGCCACAATTCCATAAAATGACGCTAGACCAATTCTTTCTTGGATAATTTTCATTTTTATTGTTGAGGTACTTGCTTGATGATTTTGTTTGATAGTCATGCTTTACGACTTGCAAAGCTTTACTTTCATCTCTAAGCATTAACAATTCATTAATATCAGCTTGGCAGATCATGTCACCATCAGCGTAAATCGACCACCCCTCAAAATTTGACATAAAAGGCGTTAAGAATCTGGAATATACAAAGTCATTACCTTTGTCATCATGAGTCTCGTTATAGAAACTAAGAGTACTAACTGCAAGAGGAGTAATTTCTAGGGGCAGGCTAGATTTTTCAATTAGACTTTGAATAAATGTATGATAAACCACTGACTCCCTGGGATCATAACCCACAAAAACTTTTGCTTTTTTTAGCATTTAATAAATATGACTAATGATGGTGGCCGCCTTCACCATGAACATGCTTATGAGAAATTTCTTCTTCACTGGCAGGTCGAGCATCTGTAATGGTCGCCTCGAAAATAACTTTCTGACCGGCCCAGGGATGATTACCATCGACCACAACTTTGCCGTCTGCAATATCGGTCACGGTGTAAATAATTACTTCACCTGAGTCATCTTCACCCTCGAATTCCATACCTTTTTTGAGTTTTTTTTCAGGGAAAGCGCTGACCGGCTCAATTTGGACGAGCTCTTCATCGTATTCGCCAAATGCTTCAGCAGGCTCTAACGCTACCACCACTACGTCACCCTTTTTTTTACCATGGATCGCTTCTTCCACCTTAGGAAAAATATTGTCATGCCCACCATGCAGGTAGGTCACAGGCTCTTTTGCTGACTCTAAAATATTGCCATCGGCATCTTTGAGCTCATAGGTGATACTGACTACGGTATTCATTTTAATTTCCATGCCTAGCAATGCCCTTTGATTAGTTGTATTTAAATTGAGATTTTACCTTATAGCGAACTCATTTATGAGCTTTTTTGCCATGTTTATGATCCATGAGACTGTAAGAGTTCACTGGGGTCATCACGGTAATTTTTTTAACCGTATCCGTTTGAGGGTAGTCCTTGCTGAAATGTAAGCCTCGACTTTCTTTTCTTTCAATGGCGGAGAGCACAATTAACTCTGCGACCTGAAGGAGGTTTCGTAACTCAATTAGGTTGTTGGTAATTTTAAAGTTAGTGTAAAACTCATGCACCTCATCGCGAAGCATGTGAATTCGATGCAGGGCCCGAGCAAGCCTTTTGTCGGTCCTGACAATGCCGACGTAGTTCCACATAAAGCGCCGCAATTCATTCCAGGTATGAGTAATTAAGACCTCCTCGTCTGCGTCCGTCACTCTACTTTCATCCCAGGGTGGCAG
>JABMNG010000106.1 GCA_013205275.1 Methylophilales bacterium
CACAGATTATTTCAGCCCAACCCATAACGTTAAGCAACGAAGAGTCTGTCCTTATCCAAGAAATCGTTAAGCTTAGATTACAAAAAAAACCTTTAGCCTACATTTTTAATGAATGGGACTTCTATGGGGAAACTTTTCATATTAACGAACATGTATTAATACCGAGACAAGACACTGAACTCTTAATTGACCTTGTTTTGAAGCAATATAAAAAAGAGGTGAGCATGAATATTTGTGATCTTGGAACAGGAAGCGGAATTATAGGCATTACCTTAGCAAGGCACTATCAAAGCTCAAAGGTTATTATCGCTGACATTTCAAGCGATGCCCTGTTGATTGCACAAAAAAATATTGAAAAATTTGACCTCAAAAATATTAAGACTTTCCGGAGTGATTGGTATCAAAATCTTCCTAAGACTCAGTTTGACCTGGTCATTAGTAACCCTCCTTATGTTGACAGCACCGATCCTTATTTAAATAAGGATGAATTGAAATTCGAACCACCATCGGCACTTTATTCTGATAATAAAGGCTATTCAGATATCGAAAAAATAATAAATCATTCGCCTGACTATCTGAAAGAAGGCGGGCAACTTATCATTGAGCATGGTTACAATCAAGCCGACCAAGTCAAAGCGATTTTTCAGTCTGCAAAATTCATATCAATCAATCAATATCAAGATATCAATTCAAAAATTAGAGTCACGTCAGGATTTATTTAATGATGAATTGGGATTAAAAAAGTATAATTTAAATGATGAAAGAGAAAAATTCAGTTGGTATCGTAAAACCACAAATATTTGTTTGTAAAAATCCTTTGCAACTAGATAGCGGCGTCATGCTCAACGAATATGAATTAACCTATGAAACTTACGGAAAATTAAATACTAAGCGTGATAATGCTGTCCTAGTGTGTCATGCATTATCAGGCAACCATCATCTGGCGGGCCGGTACTCTAATCAGGATAAACACCCTGGCTGGTGGGATAGTCTTATTGGGCCTAATAAACCTCTCGACACAAATAAATTTTTTGTAATTGGCGTCAATAATTTAGGAGGCAGTCACGGCAGCACTGGCCCAAAATCGATTAACCCAAAAACCAAAAAGGCATGGGGATCAAAGTTTCCTATTGTGACAATCCAAGATTGGGTCAACTCACAAAATGAGTTAATTAAATTTCTGGGTATCTCACAATTAGCTGGGGTCTTAGGTGGGAGCCTTGGTGGAATGCAAGCAATGCAATGGAGTATCCAATACCCAGATAAATTAAAGCATTCGATAGTTATTGCAGCAGCGCCTAATTTAACCGCACAGAATATAGCATTTAATCAGGTTGCTCGTCAGGCAATAGTTACAGACAGCGACTTCAATAAAGGGGATTATTACAAATCAGGGGTCACGCCTAGAGCTGGACTTCGTATTGCGAGAATGCTTGGCCACATCACTTATTTATCTGACGATGTAATGGGAGCAAAATTTGGCAGAAGAATTAAAAATTCAAATTACCAATATAACCTGGATACCGAATTTGAAATTGAGTCCTATTTAAATTACCAAGGTGATAAATTTGCGAATGAATTTGATGCAAACACATACATTAGAATGACAAAGGCACTGGACTATTATGACCCCACTAAAGGTAATAAGAAAAAACTCAGCACGGTATTTAAAGGCATTCAATCAAAATTTTTAATTATCTCTTTTACTAGCGATTGGCGCTTTTCCCCAAAGAGATCAAGAGAGATAGTTAAGGCTTTGCTCGATAATAATATTAACGTTAGTTACGCTGAATTAACTGCATCAAGTGGTCATGATGCATTTCTTATGTCAGATGAAAAATATCATAATATTTTACGATCTTACTTTCAAAGAATGTTAGGAGCCAAATGAGTACAACTAAAAATTCTTCAAGGTATGATTTTTCAATTATCGCTGACTGGGTTCCAACGGGATCAAGGGTATTAGATCTGGGTTGTGGTGATGGTGAGCTACTTAATTACTTAAAATCTAAAAAAAATATCACTGGGTTTGGTATTGAAAAAGGTGAGAAAAATTGGTTAGAGGCCTTAAAAAACAATATCGATGTTATTCAGATTGATATTGAATCTGGGCTATCAGAATTTGAAACTGATTCTTTTGATGTCGTTATACTATCCAAGACAATACAGTCCATGCAAAACACTGAAATGGTAGTAAAAGAAATGTTAAGGATTGGAAAAGAAGTGATAGTCACTTTCCCAAATTTTGGATTCTGGAGAAATAGGTTTCAAATAATAATGGGGAGAATGCCTATTTCAGATGAATTGCCTTACGCTTGGTTTAATACCCCAAATATCCACTTATGTACCATTAAAGATTTTGATAGTTTTTGTGAAAAATACCGCTTTAAGATTACCGACCGCATGATACTCACTGATAAGCAGTCCGTAAAATTCATTCCCAACCTATTTGGAGCTCTAGCCTTATATAAATTAGTTTCAAAATAAAACAATGGTAAAACCAACTAATTTATTAAATAGCTTCTTAACCAAAAAAGTCATCATTTGTTTTTTTACTGGCTTTACATCTGGCCTCCCTTTATTTATTTTAATTAGCTTATTGCCAGCCTGGTTGATGGAAAGTGGCTTAGATCTAAAGGCAATAGGTCTTCTTGCATTAATTCAATTTCCTTTTACATGGAAATTCCTTTGGGCTCCACTATTCGATCGATTTTCATTTCCAATGGGACGAAGAAGAGGGTGGTTAATTATTTTCCAGGTATTACTTTTATCTTCAATTAGCATCGCTGGCTTCATAGATCCAAAATCTCAGATAGTAACAGTCGCCATAATATCA
>JABMNG010000107.1 GCA_013205275.1 Methylophilales bacterium
GGCTTGAATTCTACTGCCAACCGCTCCATTTCGTCATAATCAATCTCTTCATTAGCGTTCAAGCCATAAGGGACAATATTAAATAATTTCCCAGAAAGATTAGCGGGAGAGCCGTGAGTCAAGTGCCCACCGTGCCCAAGATTCATCCCCATTATGGTATCTCCGGGTTTCAATACTGAAAAATAAACGGCTTGATTCGCTTGACTTCCAGAGTGTGGTTGAACATTTACATATTCCGCACCATACAGTTTTTTTAGTCTATCAATGGCAAGTTGTTCCACCTGATCCACAAACTCACATCCACCATAAAATCTTTTTCCAATATACCCTTCTGCGTATTTATTGGTTAATTGAGAGCCTTGAGCCTCCATGACTGCCGGGCTGGTATAATTTTCTGAGGCAATCAATTCAATATGGGCCTCTTGACGTTCCTTTTCACTAATAATTTGATTCCAAAGATCTGGATCAGTTAGCTTGAGTGTGTTTGCTTGATTAAACATAATTAGGTCAATGAAATTTAAAAGAATTATTTTATCATGGCTAGACCACAAATTTTATGTAACAGTTCAGTCTAGAATATAATTATAGGATAGCTTTCCATTTAAGAGTTTAAGATTATCTAACCAAACATAAAATACAAAAAGAGGAAAAATATGAAGTGGACTGATTCACAAGAAATTGCAGAAAAACTTTACGACCTTAATCCAGAATTGGACCCTAAAACCATTCGATTTACTGACTTACTCCAATGGATTATTAGCCTTGAAGGGTTTGATGATGACCCTAGTAAATGTGGTGAAAGAATATTGGAAGCTATCCAGCTTGCCTGGATAGAAGAATATGAGTAATTTGCCTGAGCCAAATATTTTTAAGGCTTACGATATTCGAGGCATTGTAAATGTAACCCTTACAACAGAAACTGTAGAACAAATTGGGCGCTCATTAGGGAATTTTTCCTTACAACAAAATCAAACAACCATTTGTGTCGGTTATGACGGGAGACTGTCAAGCCCTTCTCTCTGTGAAGCATTAATCAGAGGTTTGCTTTCAACAGGGATTGATGTCATAGACATTGGTTTAGTCACAACCCCAATGTTATATTTCTCCACTCATTTATTAGAAACGACTACAGGTGTCATGATTACAGGGAGTCATAACCCGCCAGAGTATAATGGCTTTAAAATGATGGTAGGTGGTTCAACGCTATCATCAGAAGAGATTCAAACCTTATATCAAAGAATTCTTGATGGTAATTTTATTGAAGGGAATGGAACTCTTCGCCGCCAAGACATTAAGGATGATTATCTACTAAAAATAAAAAGTAATATTGAGCTAAAAAGAGCTATGACAGTCTCTATTGATTGTGGCAATGGCGCCGCTGGAATCTGCGCAGAAGAGTTATTCTCTAGTTTGGGGGTTAAGGTTAATTTGCTTTTTTGTGATGTTGACGGAAATTTTCCCAATCACCACCCAGACCCTTCAAACCCAAAAAACCTAATTGACCTGCAGAACGACCTTAAGAAATCAGACAGTGAAATAGGATTGGCTTTTGATGGGGACGGAGATCGATTAGGGGTTGTAACAAAATCAGGAGAAATAATTTACCCGGATCGCCAGCTTTTATTATTTGCTGAGTCTGTTTTAGCTGTGAATCCAGGTGCTACTATTATTTTTGATGTTAAGTCCACAAGGCATTTGTTTAAATGGATTAATGACAAAGGGGGTAAACCAGTTATTTGGAAGACTGGGCACTCATTAATTAAGGCAAAAATGAAAGAAATTGGAGCCTTGCTTGCAGGAGAAATGAGCGGCCACACCTTCTTTGCTGATCGTTGGTATGGTTTTGATGACGGGCTTTACGCAGGAGCCCGTCTTTTAGAGATATTAAGTCAATTTAATAACCCGTCTGAAGTTCTTGAAGCTCTGCCAAAAGGATTTAGCACACCAGAGCTTAATATTGCGCTTAATGAGGGTGAACAACATAAGCTCATCAAGACACTTCAATCAAACGCGAAATTTGATGATGCCATTGAAGTGATTATGATTGATGGGCTACGCGTTGAATATCCTTATGGGTTTGGTTTAATGAGAGCTTCAAATACTACCCCTGTGATTGTTTTAAGATTCGAAGCTGACACAGAGGAAGGGCTAAAAAATATACAGGGTCAATTTAAAGAAATTCTTAAAAAATACCTGCCCCCTGAAAAAATTACATTCTGACCGGCTTAAAGTTTAGTCTGAAATCGACTCAGCACAGACAATCTGAGAGTAAGCTGAATAGACAGTATTATCATTAATAACAGCCCACTCCATAGGGCTTCCTTTGGAAAAAATCGTTTTTCCTTTTCCCATATTACTCCCATAAAGTGAGTAAGCTAAAATTCTAAGCTTTGAGGCTTGGCAATCAAACTCAACAAAACTTTTAACAGACAGATACTCTAAGGAGCCTGCCTTTTCTGGCTGGGAAAAGCTTTCTAATGTCCAAGCCCTTATCTTTTCTTTCTGACTGACTGTATCTGCAAGATTCAAAAAATATTCCGTCTTTTTTTGAGTATCTTTGTAAATTAAATCCCAATCAGCATGTGATGGACTTGAAAGAGCTATAAGCAATACAAAAATTATTTTCTTCATAAAGTATATTATATCCATAAAAAAAGGCCCAATCGAAATCGGGCCTTCTTTATGAACAAATAAAATTATTTATTCATTACGTACATGGTAACTTCAAAACCAAAACGCATTTCTGTAGCTGCTGGTGTTGTCCACATAATATTTCTCCTAAAAGAAAAGTTAATTAAATAGATTTGGCTGAACAAATTGGACAAGTACATTTCCAATCATGAAACGGCCAAAGAGTAATTTCTGTATCTTTACAAACACTAAATTTCATTCAAACTTAGCGATTACAAACGTACATAGTCACTTCAAAACCAAAACGCATTTCAGTTGCTTTAGGTTGTGTCCACATAGTATTTCTCCTTGTTTATGGTTAATAAAAGTTATTAAACATAAAGCATATCGTTGAAGATGCAATTACAAGTAACTACAAAGGTTCAACTTGAGATTTACAAAACAATATTAGTCCAATGAAAGATATTTACTATGATGATGAGCATGAAGTTTGACTAAGTAAAATCATGAAGGGTTTACAGCTATTTAATATTCGGTTGGATAAATAAATATGGGCCGAATTAGTTCATCGGCCCAATTTAAGTGCAATCCAATTACATTAAACCTATTGATTACTTTCTAACTGAACCACGCTAGGATCATCATTTTTAGGGTTATAACCGCCATTGCCACCAATTAAAAGTGCATCTGTTGGGTGAAAAGCTTTTGCTTCTACTGCTGCTGCCGCTGGTTCATCCAAACCAAAATCAACCACAGAACCATCACCTTCAAAACCTTTACCAGCTGTAGATTGTGAATTAACATCGTCTGTTGGGTGAAATGCTTTTTCAGCTTGTGGTGGTGCAGCACAAGCTCCTATAAATATCGCTACAAGTGTTACCGGTAATAAATTTCTCATTCTATTTCCTCCTAATAAAAATCAATATTATTTACGATTTAATGCTCACTGTAAGAATACAAATATCGTCTCCTTGGAACTACTTTGACAATTTTATAAGATTCTGTCAACTCTACAACTCCTAGTTGTTTTTAGCTTTCTCTATTATTTTTAAGGCAATATCTGAAAGAATAAAGTCTCTGTCTTTAGATTTCTCAAAGAGCCTTATCGCCTGAGGTTCTTCTTCGGGAACAATATAGCCATATAAATATAAAAGACCCAAACTCATTAATGCCCCAGGATGATTATTTCCAGCTGCTTGTTTCAACCAGGTGTAAGCCTCTGGTTTCTGA
>JABMNG010000108.1 GCA_013205275.1 Methylophilales bacterium
CCTTCTTTTATTATTGACGTTCGAAGCGAAGAAGACTTCAATTTGGGTCATATTCCAAATGCGACCAATATTCCTTTGGAGGTCATTGACGAAAAAATAAAGTTAATTACTAAAAATTCCAAAAAACTTTTCTTAATTTATTGCCAAAAAGGAATCCGGTCAGATAGGGCTGTGAACATACTAAGTAAATTAGGCTTTGAAAACACAGTGAGTATCGATGGGGGCATCAATGCATGGATTAACGCTCAACTTCCGATTGTAAGCAAATAGTCTATGACTGATATTTTAATGTATACCAGTCAATTTTGCCCTTATTGTACCAATGCTGAGCGTTTATTGGAGAGTAAGGGCTTTAAGATATCAAGAAAAATTTATATAGACGAAGAGCTGGAAGAGCTAACTAAAATGATTGAGATTACCGGGAAGAGATCGGTGCCACAAATATACATTAATGATCAGTATATAGGTGGTTTTGATGATCTTCGAAAATGGGACACCTCTGGTGAGCTAAATAAGATATTAGGCATTTAAATTTTTAAGAATTTAGGTTCATACTTTCCTGATAAAAAGATAGAATACCCTGATTAATAAATTACTTTAACAACATGAATTGGACTAAAGATGGCAGAAGATAAGAAAAATCAAAAGAAAGCTACAAAAGCCCCTTCAAAAACTAAGAAGGCCGTAATATCAGATACAGATCAATCACAAAATCAGGGCCCTGGATTTGGAATTGAAAAGCTTTTCTTAAAGGATGTGTCAGTTGAGGTACCTAACTCCCCTCAAATTTTTACTAATCGAGAAGCCCCACAAATTGGCATTGAGTTAAATAATACGGCTAAACCACTCTCTGATGGATATTTTGAGGTTTCATTGCAGATTACTGTCACCTCAAAACAAGCGGATCAAACTGCATTTTTGATTGATGTTACACAGTCTGGAATTTTTGCTATTAAAAATGTACCTAAAGAAGGCCTTGAGATGGTTTTGGCAATTACGTGCCCTAATATTTTATTCCCTTATGCGCGAGAAGCGATTTCAGATTTGGTTATTAAGGCAGGATTTTCCCCAGTCTTATTAAATCCAATTAATTTTGAAACCCTCTATGCTCAACAGAAACAAGAGACCGGAAATTCAGGTAATGCTAATTAGAAGATATTGTAAGACTACACTTTTCCTATTATTTAATTTTTTTCTGGTTGCCAATACGCTAGCTTCAGATTTTGTAGCTGTAAAATCAAGTAAAGCTATTTTGTACGAAGGACCCTCAGAGAGTACAAAAAAAGAATTAATCATTACCGAGGGGTACCCTTTGTTAGTCATGGTGAGTTTAAAAGATTGGTTAAAAGTAAAGGATCATGAGGGTAAGATTAGCTGGATTAAATCATCTGATATTACTACCGAGAGAACTGTCATGACCTTAAAGCCTGACTCCTATATTTATAGTAATGCCTCATCTGATAGTATTAAATTAGGAAATGTTGAGGAAAGTGTTGCTCTTAAGCTTTTGTCTGTATTAGCTACAGATGGTTGGGTAAATGTTAAATCGGAATCACAAGGTATAGATGGCTTTATCTCTGCGAATGATATTTGGGGAATTTAGCTTATGAAAGTTTGCGTCCTAGGAGCAGGCGCCTGGGGAACTGCATTAGCTATTCATGTTGCCAAAAAACATGATGTAGCTTTATGGGCAAGAGACTCTGGGCATGTATCAGGGATGAAAAAATCACGAACCAATCCACTATATTTGGGGGATTTTATTTTCCCAGACAGTCTTACCCTAGAAAATAGTTTAGAAGTCGCCATCAAAGATGCTGAAATTCTAATATCAGTGGTCCCCACCTCAGGCTTTAGATCAATTTTAAAAGATATTTACCGAATAAATAAAAACATTCCTATTATTTGGGCCAATAAAGGCCTTGAGAAAGATACAGCTAAATTACCTCATGAAGTTGCAATTGATGAACTAGGTAATCCATCAGAAGATAATGGCCGACATTTTGGTGTAATTTCTGGACCTAGTTTTGCCGCCGAACTTGCTCGCTCATTACCCACTGCAGTAACGATAGCCTCAACTGATAAAAAACTATCAACGATAGCTGCAAGTTTATTTCATCATAACAATATGAGAATTTATACCAGTGATGACGTTATTGGGGTCTCGGTCGGGGGTGCATTAAAAAATGTTATTGCGATTGCTTCTGGTATTTCAGATGGAATGGGCTTTGGTAACAACGCACGTGCAGCTTTAATCACAAGAGGTCTTGCTGAAATTAGTCGGTTTGGAGTCGCACTTGGCGCCCAACAAGATACCTTTAACGGTTTAGCTGGTGCAGGAGATCTTCTATTAACATGCACTGGTGAATATTCTAGAAACCGAGAGGTTGGAATCCGCTTAGCTAAAGGTCAGGCCCTTGAGGAGATATTAGATGGTCTTGGGCACGTTGCTGAAGGGGTTTTTACTGCCGCCGAAGTGATTGGGCGAAGTAAAAAGTTAGGTATTGAAATGCCTATAACTGAAGAAGTATATTCAGTTATTCATCACAGAAAGCCACCAAGAGAAGCCGTTCTTGATCTCTTAGGGCGGACTTTAAAGTCTGAGAATTAATCTCCACCATTAAAGCTATTCTGGCGCCATGCTTCATAAAGAATTACCGCAACTGAGTTTGAAAGATTCATGCTGCGATTATCTTTTGCCATGGGAATTCTCACATTCATGTAATTATCTGTGCTTGTTAAGATATCATTTGGCAGCCCTCTCGTTTCTGGCCCAAATATAAATACATCCCCCGGCCTGTATTTGGCATCATGATAATATTTAGATGCTTTTGTACTTACTGCAAACAATCTATTTCCCTTAAGGCTTGAGATGCATGCTTGATAGTTTTCATGAACAATAATATTGGCTATATCAAGGTAGTCTAGACCAGCCCGCCTAACTTGTTTTTCGTCTAAATTAAAACCTAATGGCTTAATCAGGTGAAGCTTCGCCCCTGTGTTAACACAAAGCCTAATAATATTGCCTGTGTTGGGCGGTATTTCAGGCTCAAATAAAATGATATTAAACATATGATTAAATTTTATACAGTTGTTAAAAAAATAGTGTAAAATTACTTAACAATAAAATATTTATTGATTGTTACTTTAAAATCAATTACTTAGGAATAAATATGGCACAACCTAATTCAGATGCACATCAAGAAACCATCCATTTTGTAAAAAAAAATAATCTTACCAGTATAAATGAAAGATGGGATAAGTCAGCAATCAAGGATTTATTTGCGCTACCTTTTAATGATTTGATTTTTATGTCTCACAAGATACATCGAGAATCTTTTAATCCTAACTCAGTTCAGCTTAGCACCCTTTTATCAATTAAAACGGGTGGGTGTGCAGAGGATTGTGGTTATTGCCCCCAATCTTCTCTTTACACAACAGAGGTTGAGAATACACCAATACTATCCCTTGATGAGGTTATCACTTCTGCAAAGGCAGCAAAAAACGCTGGCGCCTCTCGGTTTTGTATGGGGGCAGCATGGAGAGAGCCCAAACAGAAAGATTTGGATCTTGTAAAGGAGATGGTAGTTTCTGTTAAAGCACTAGGACTAGAAACCTGTGCAACCTTAGGAATGTTAAGTTATGACCAAGCAGAGCAGCTTAAGGATTCAGGCCTAGATTACTATAATCATAATCTAGATACCTCCCCAGAGTTTTACGGGGATATTATCTCTACACGAACCTATCAAGATCGCCTTGAGACGTTGGAAAATGTAAGAAAAGCTAATATCCATGTCTGCTGTGGAGGGATTGTTGGTTTGGGGGAAAGTTTGGATGACAGAATTGGGTTGATTTCACAATTAGCTAATATGGAAACGCCCCCAGAAAGCGTGCCCATTAATTTACTAACTCAAGTAGAAGGTACGCCGCTGATGGGGATAGAGGCACTTGATCATTTTGATTTTATTAGAACCATTGCTGTCGCAAGAATTACAATGCCAAATAGCTTTGTTCGTTTATCGGCCGGAAGGGAATCGATGGATGATGGTATTCAGGCATTAGCTTTCTTTGCTGGAGCCAACTCTATTTTTTATGGCGACGAACTACTAACTACCGGAAATCCCAACGTAGAAAAAGATAAACTACTTTTTAAAAGACTTAATATTAAGTCGATCTAGGTAATGCTATTAAGAGACATCAGCGACGAATTAAGTCAACTAACTAAAGATCAATTATTTAGGTCAAGAAAAAATATAGAAGCCATTAAAAAGACAAAAGTTCTTATTAATGGTAATTGGTTAATTAATTTTGCAAGCAATGATTATTTAGGAATATCTCAAAATAAAATAGTCCAAACATCAATTATTAAATCACTCAAGCAATACGGGAATGGGTCGGGAGCATCGCATCTTATCTCAGGGCACTTTGATCCCCATTATAGGCTGGAAAAATTGTCAGCTAGAACAATTGGAATGGAAAAAGCTTTATTTTTTTCTACTGGATATATGGCAAATTTAGCCGCGGTGAGTTCATTATGTAATCGGCATTCCATTATTTTTTCAGACAAGTTAAATCACGCATCACTAAATGATGCGGCAATATTAAGTAGGGCGAAATTAATTC
>JABMNG010000109.1 GCA_013205275.1 Methylophilales bacterium
ATCTTGTCTATATGAATAAATTTTTAAAATACACACTCACAATAGCCCTCTTAGTTCCAACTATAAGTTTATCTGCATCAGACAATGACCCTCTTGAGGGAATGAATCGTGGTATCTACAGTTTCAATGAGGTGGTTGATAATGCTATTTTAGAGCCAGTTGCCAAAGGCTACAAAGCAGTGCTGCCAGACTTTGCAATCAAGGGTGTCAATAATTTTTACAATAATTTGCGTGACGTAATTACTGTCATCAACGACGTCCTTCAGTTTAAAGGTGAGCATGCGATAAATGACACAGGCCGTGTGTTAGTGAATAGTACGGTCGGAATTTTAGGCCTTATTGACGTGCATAGCATGGGTGGCGGAGAACGAAGAAAAGAGGATTTTGGACAAACACTGGGTTATTGGGGGATTGGAAATGGCGCGTATCTTGTTTTGCCATTCATAGGCCCTTCTACCCTTAGGGATGGAGCAGGACTGGTCGTGGATACCTTATACTTAGACCCGATTAGTTACATCGATGATGTGCGAACCAGGAATCAAGTTAGAGTCCTTCAGTTTATTGATATGCGGGCCGAATTACTTCACACAACAGACATTCTTGATCAAGCCTCACTGGATCCTTATGCCTTCCAAAGGGACGCATACCTTCAGTACAGAGAAGCGTTAGTTAATGATCAAAAAACCCATATGATTGACTACAATGATTCTGCGAAATCAGATTTTGAGCCCTACGTTGAAGATCAGCCAAATACCTCCTTGCCAAATGAAATTACTATAAGTGAGCCAACTGAAAAAAAAGATTCGGAGCAGGTCGTTTCACTTAACTAGCCGTTCGCAGCAATCATCATCCCATCAATTAATATTGACCCAGTATATTTAGAGCTGTTGTTATAGGTGTCATTTCCGACAGCTATAATGTTAGCTAGCATTGTCCTTAAGTTTCCTGCTATCGTAATTTCTTCCACGGCATGTTGTATTTGGCCTGACTCCACCCAAAGCCCAGCTGCGCCACGAGAGTAATCTCCGGTAACCATATTTGTGCCGTGACCCAGTAGTTCCGTGACAATTAAACCGGTACCCATCTTGGCAAGGAGTTGCTCTAACGTGTTGTCAGAAGATTGAATGAGTAAGTTGTGAGCGCCTCCTGCATTCCCTGTACTTTCCATCCCTAACCGCCTAGCTGAGTACGTGGATAAAAAATAACCGTTTAGAACACCCTTTTCAACTAAAATTCTAGGCTGGACTCTAACGCCTTCATCATCAAAATAGGTGCTTGCATTGCCCTTAGGTAAAAAAGGGTCCTCATGAATTGTAAGGGCTTCAGATGCAATTTTTGTTCCAATGGACCCCATCAAAAACGAGGTCTCTCGGTACAAATTTCCTCCTGATATTGCCGATACCAAACATGAGATTATAGATGTCGCAATAGGGGCTTCAAAAATTACTGGGTATTTTCCAGTCTTAATAGAGCGAGGGTTGAGTCTGCTTAAGGCTCTTTGGGATGCTTCTCTACCAAGTAATTTCCCATCCACTAAGTCACCAAAAGATCGAGTTGAGCTGTATGCGCTGTCTCTTTGCATGCCCTGACTATCACTAGCTAACACAGAGCAGCTTAAAGAGAATCTTGAGGAAGGAAAACCACCCAAGAACCCCATCGAATTTCCATAAACAAATATTGCATCCGACTTGCTCATCTGAGCACCTTCGGAATTATCTATGCGCTTATCAAAAGAAAGGGCCTCCTCTTCGCACTCTAGCGCCCTGTCAATCATAATGCTTTCATCCTCTTTCCATGGATGAAAAAGATCTAAGTCTCTTGTCCCAATGGCAAACTGAGATTTTTCTGGGAGACCAAATGCGTTATCTTCAGCGGTGTATTTGGCAATTTGACAGGCGGCCTTGACGCTGTCCTCTATGGCATGACTGCTAAAATCAGAGGTTGATGCCATGCCTCGACGATTACCAAAGTAAACTGTCAAAGACAGGCTCTTATCATTGTTAAGCTCCACTGTCTCAAGGTTACCT
The DNA here is from genome assembly GCA_013205275.1 of Methylophilales bacterium. Taxonomy (GTDB): domain Bacteria; phylum Pseudomonadota; class Gammaproteobacteria; order Burkholderiales; family Methylophilaceae; genus BACL14. The sequence continues at coordinate 2,028 of JABMNG010000109.1, forward strand.
AAGCGTACCGAAACATTTTTACCTGAGGCAACGCTAATCTCTACCTCGGCACTAGTCACTCCATTAGCCTTAGCGACTGACAAGACATGGCTAACAATGTCTGAAAGATTTTCATAATTAAAATTAAGGATCTGTGGCTGCATAAAAAATAAGTTATCTAAAAGCTGATATGATACCGAATCTTAAGCGCAAACAGGTATTTAACGACGAAGATGGATGCAGAAGAACTCAATATCATCAGCAAAACTGAATTAAAAAAAGACTCCAAGAAGGTTCAAGCGTTTGGTCGGTCTATTGCTGAGCTGAGTAATGACGAGATTAAGAAATTTAATTTTCCCGTCAACATTCAGGAAGCCATCAAAGAATTTAAGGCCATTAAGTCAAACTCTGCAAAAAAAAGACAAGTACAGTTTTTAGGAAAGCTTCTCCGTGAAGTTGATCTTACAGAAGCATACGGGGTTATGGAGCGATTAAGAACAAACTCCCAACAAGAAATACAAGCCAATCACTACATTGAAAAATGGCGAGATAAGCTTTTAAGCAACAAGGAAGCCATCACAGAATTTATTTCTTTATACCCCGAGGCAGACAGTCAAAGTCTTCGCCAATTAATACAAAATAGTTTAAAGGAAAGAAGTTTAAACAAGCCCCCCAAATCTTATCGGCAACTATTTCAAATCATTAAATCAATGATTAAGGAATTATAGGGCTACTGAAACCTTGGAAGACTCTCCGCCTCTTTCGTAAACAACATCAATCGATTTGCCTTTATTCTCTCGAATGATATTAATCAAATCATCAGGTGAATTAACCTCAACATTATTAATCGACAGGATATTGTCATTTTTTTTTATTCCGGCAGTCGCTGCGGCTGACTCCTTAATCACTGCGATTACCCTAACGCCACGAGTGTCTTGTTCGTCAGATTTTAATTTAATGAAATGCGTACCAAATGATGGTTTAGGTAGCTTTACCCAGTAAGTGAGGAAAAAATCATACTTAGCATTGTCATCGACTAAGTCCTCTTCTGTAATAGTAATCTCTGTAATTTCACCTTTATTTTTGATGCGATTAGCTGCCCTGGCTTTTTCTCGAGCTTTTTGGATTTGGGTTGCTCGCGTATTTTCATTGACTTGCCTGTCATAGATCAATACAAAATCTGCGTTAATTTTTTGAGCATGGTCTAACGCTAAGCTTGGCGGAACGTTTGGCCCAACAAATCCTGAAATCCCCATTAAGTCGTAGCCATCCTCTAA
>JABMNG010000012.1 GCA_013205275.1 Methylophilales bacterium
CGCCGCTGCTGCAGCCATTACAGGACTAACTAAGTGAGTTCTTCCACCTTTTCCCTGTCTGCCCTCAAAGTTTCTATTTGAGGTTGAAGCACAACGCTCGCCCTCTTCTAGACGATCTGCGTTCATGGCTAAGCACATAGAGCAACCTGGGTCCCTCCATTCAAAACCAGCATCAAGAAAAATTTTATCTAAGCCCTCCTGTTCGGCTTGCAATTTGACTAATCCAGATCCAGGTACGACCATAGCTAATTTGATACTAGATGCAATCTTCTTTGATGTGACAATTTTTGCAGCATCCCTAAGGTCTTCTATTCTTGAATTTGTACACGAACCAATAAAAACCTTATCAATAAAAATGTCTTTAATTGGAGTGAGTGCTTGTAAATCCATGTAATCCAGGGCCCTTCTGTAATCATTTTGAAGTGTCTCATCCTCAAAATCTTTTGGGTCTGGAATGCTCCCGTTAATACCACACACCATTTCCGGTGATGTGCCCCATGTCACCTGAGGTTCAATTTCATTAATATCAATCATAACAACTTGATCAAACTTAGCTCCCTCATCTGTAACTAGCATTTTCCAGTCTTTTTCAGCCTTACTCCACAAATCTCCTTTGGGTGAGAATGGTCTGTTTTTAACATAATCAATCGTTACTTGGTCTACACCAATCATCCCTGCTCTCGCACCAGCCTCTATTGCCATATTACATAACGTCATGCGCCCTTCCATTGATAGCGACCTAATTGCTGACCCAGAAAACTCAATTGCATAACCAGTAGCGCCGGCTGTTCCAATTCTTCCGATAATAAATAAAGCAATGTCTTTCGCGGTAATGTATGGGGTCAGTAATCCATCAACATTAATCTGCATAGTTTTCGCTTTTCTAACGATTAAACATTGAGTCGCAAGAACATGCTCAACTTCTGATGTCCCTATCCCCATAGCTAAAGATCCAAACGCACCATGAGTGCTTGTGTGTGAGTCCCCGCAAACAATAGTCATTCCTGGTAATGTTGAGCCCTGTTCAGGTCCTATCACATGAACAATCCCTTGGCGCTGATCATTCATTTTAAATTGCTCTAAACCAAAATCCTCGCAATTCTTATCAAGAGTTTCAACCTGAATCTTAGAGATAGGGTCTGAAATGCCTGAACTTCTATTTTTTGTTGGGACATTATGATCAGGAACAGCAAGCACTGAACTTGCTCTCCAAACTTTACGGTTTTCTAGCCTAAGCCCCTCAAAAGCTTGTGGGCTTGTGACTTCATGGACAAGGTGCCGATCAATGTAAATAAGGAATGTATTATCAACTTCTTGAACTACATGACGGTCAAAAACTTTTTCATACAAGGTTTTTGTCATAAACGTTAATCTCTAAAATTTCCAAATGATAATGGAAAGTCTTTATGGGATGACTTAATTAATGCAATACACTCCTGCAAAACGTCCCTCTTTGCACCAACAATTCTAACCTCTGACCCTTGAATATTTGCCTGAACTTTAATTTTAGAGTCTTTAATTGTCTTTACAATTAGCCTGGCTAGATCAATATCAATTCCATTTTTAATCTTAAGCTCTTGTTTTGATTTATTACCTGAGACTGTCTGCATCGGGTTCGAATCGATTCTTTTTGAGCTATCAGGTTCTTTTTTTTCCAGAGAAGGAAATAAAATATCTTTTATTTGATTTATTTGGAATTCCGAGTCGCCATAAAGAGTAATTGACATATCCTTCTCGGAGAACTCAATTTTTGCAGTTGATCCCTTAAAGTCATAGCGATTAGCAATCATACGAGAAGTTGTGTCAATTGAATTTGTTAAATTTGGGATATTTACTTCTGATGAAATATCAAATGATGGCATTTTTTTTCTCCTTCTTAGTGATTATGAAATCTTACTCATAGTGGCAAACATAATGCAGTAACTCAAAAACCTCTATGTCAAATGAACTATTCATTGGCACCGAAAACTCTTGACCTTGGCTATAGGAAACCCACTCTTTAGTATCTAACAATTTTATACGGCATTTTCCTGAAGTTAGCTTCATCAATTCAGCTGAGTCCGTATTAAATTTATATACACCATTAAAAATAACTCCTACGGTACATCTAGAATCATCGGCTAATATAACGGTATAACTAATGCATTTTCCATCAAAATAGATATTGGCTTTTGGATTAACACTTACATTGTTTAATTGACTCATTTCTTCACCATTATTTATTTCTTTTTTTATTTGCAATTCTTAAACGAAGAGCATTTAACTTAATGAATCCTGCAGCGTCTTTCTGATCGTATGCCCCAGCATCATCCTCAAACGTTGCTATTTCACTATCAAACAGAGAGCAATCACTGTCCCTACCTATTATCTCGATATTGCCTTTATAGAGGTTCATCGAAACCCAACCATTGACATTCTTTTGAGTAAAATCAATTAGTGTTTGTAAAGCTTCTCTTTCTGGGCTCCACCAGTAGCCGTTATATATTAGTGAGGCATATTTAGGCATTAACTCATCTTTTAAATGCGCTAATTCCCTATCTAACGTAAGGGACTCAATTGCTCGATGCCCTTTTAAAAGAATGGCACCTCCAGGTGTCTCGTAACAGCCTCTCGACTTCATCCCAACATATCTATTCTCGACTAAATCGAGCCTTCCGATTCCATGCCTACAACCTAGCTTATTTAATTCAGCTAATATCTCATGGGGCTTTAAGGATTTTTCATTTAATTTAATTGGATCCCCACCTTTGAACTCAATTATGATTTTTTCGGATTCATCAGGGGCATTTTTGGGGTGTGTCGTCCATCTCCACATAGACTCCTCTGGTGCATTTTTGGGGTCCTCCAAATGTCTTCCCTCATATGAAATATGAAGTAAATTAGCATCCATGCTATAGGGGCTTCCCCCCTCCTTATGTTTCATCTCAACTGGAATACTATTTTCCTCGGCGAATTTAAGTAGCTTTTCCCTGCTAAGCAAGTCCCATTCTCTCCAAGGAGCAATAATTTTTATGTCAGGATTAATAGCATAAGCACCTAATTCAAACCTTACCTGATCATTTCCTTTTCCTGTCGCCCCATGTGATATAGCATTACTATCAGTTTGAGAGGCTATCTCCACCAATCTCTTTGCTATTAGGGGTCTGGCTATTGAGGTTCCCAGAAGATATTCTCCTTCATAAACAGTATTTGCCCTAAACATAGGAAATACAAAGTCCCTTACAAACTCCTCCCTTAAATCTTCAATAAAAATTTCTTTTACGCCAGCTGACTTTGCTTTTTCTCTTGCTGGCTCAATCTCTTCTCCTTGACCCAAGTCGGCCGTGAATGTAACTACTTCACATTTATACTCCTGTTGGAGCCACTTCAATATCACTGATGTATCAAGCCCTCCAGAATAAGCTAGAACAATTTTATTTACATCTTTTATCATTTGGAGCCCCCTAATAATAAGTGTTCTAACAGAGCTTTTTGAACATGAAGCCTATTTTCTGCTTCTTCCCATACAACGCTTTGATGGCCATCAATCACTTCACTGGTTACCTCTTCACCTCTGTGCGCAGGTAAACAATGCATAAATAATGCATCCTTATTAGCTAGCTTCATCATTTCAGCATCGACTTGCCAATCTGCAAAATCTTTAACCCTTTCTTTTTGTTCGGCCTCAAAACCCATACTAGTCCAAACATCAGTTGTTACTATATCAGCCCCTTTGGCAGCATCCATAGGATCTTCAAATTCTTCAAAATAAGCATGATTGTATAGACCAGCTCTTTCAATCTCAACTTCATAGCCTTTTGGGGTTGAAACATGCACATTAAAATCTAACAACTCGGCAGCTTGAAGCCAGGTATTACATACATTATTTGAGTCACCAATCCATGCCACTGTTTTTCCCTGAATAGATCCTTTTTTATCAATATAGGTAAAGATGTCTGCAAGAATCTGACATGGGTGATATTCATTAGTTAGGCCGTTAATAACAGGCACTCTTGAGTTTTTCGCAAATCTTTCAATAATTTCCTGCTCGAAGGTTCTAATCATTACAATATCGCACATTCTTGATATCACTTGCGCAGCATCTTCTACTGGCTCGCCTCTGCCCAATTGGGAATCTCTGGTATTTAAATAAATTGCAGACCCACCAAGCTGCTGCATTCCCGACTCAAATGACAGCCTAGTTCTTGTGCTAGCTTTTTCAAAAATCATCACCAGAGTTCTGTCCTGCAGGGGCCAATATTGCTCATAAGCTTTAAATTTAGCTTTGATCCATTTTGTTTTATCAAAAATAGCTTCTAGCTCTGATTTATCTAAATCATTAAATTGTAGAAAGTGTTTAATTGTCATAGTTCTTTAGGCATCTAAAAATTTATCAATAATTTTAATTAAGTGTTCTGCAAGTAACGTGGCTTCAGAGTGACTAATAATTAATGGGGGGAGCAATCTAATAACATTATCAGCGGTGACATTAATTAATAATTTTTCACCTAATGCAATCTCAATTAATTCATAGCAGGGTTTATTAAGCTCAACACCAATCATCAGGCCCATATGTCTGATTGATTTTACTCCATCGTGATTACCTATACCCTTCTCAAGGATGCTTACAATTTCCTTGCCCTGCCTAACAGCATTGCTCATCAAGCCATCTCTCTCAATTACATTTAAGGTTGTTAGTCCGGCAGCACATGCCAATGGATTCCCTCCGAATGTAGAGCCGTGTTTGCCTGGTGATATTAATTTTTCTGTTTTTTCATTTACCACACACGCCCCAATAGGTACGCCTGAAGCCAAGCCTTTTGCAAGTGTCATGATATCAGGAAGAACACCAGCGTGTTGATGGGCAAACCATTTACCAGTTCTCCCAACACCGCATTGCACTTCATCAAAAATTAAAAGCCAATTATTTTTATCGCAAATCTTTCTTAAGCCTACCAAGTAAGAAATGAAATTAGCGGGTACATTAACGCCTCCTTCTCCCTGAATAGGCTCAACCAAAATTGCAGTAACTTTATTTTTTTTTGTAGCAATCTTATCAATTGCCTCAAGGTCGTCAAAAGGCACTCTAATAAAGCCAGACATTAACGGCTCAAAACCAGCCTGGGCCTTTCTACTGCCTGTAGCTGAGAGGGTTGCCATAGTTCTGCCATGGAATGCTTTCTCCATGACAATAATCTCCGGATTATCGATGCTTAAGCTATGTCCATGCAGTCTTGCTAATTTAATAGAAGCCTCATTAGCCTCACATCCCGAGTTACAAAAGAATACTGAGGAGAGCTTGGAGAGTGAGGTAATTTTTTTTGCTAACAAACATTGTTCTTCAATATGGTAGTAATTTGAAACATGTATTAGCTTTTTGGCTTGTTCTGTAATCGTTTTCACAAGGTCAGGGTGGTTGTGGCCTAAAGTGTTAACTGCAACGCCAGACAATCCATCCAAGTACTTGTTGCCTAATTTATCGAATAGCCAAACACCTTCCCCCTTCACAAAGGAAACCGGTAACCTCTTATAGGTGTTTAGTAGACTATTTTTAATTAAGCTCATATAGAAATAAAAACGGCGGCATAAAGCCGCCGATTTATGCTTTAGTTATTATTTACAAACCGAGTAAAGCTCGGTGTGACAAGCCGTTTGTCATCAATAAGAGCATAGGAATTGACAGCATTGTATTTGTTCTAGATGCTAGCAACGCCACTCTTCTTGCAACAGATTTTTCCTCA
>JABMNG010000110.1 GCA_013205275.1 Methylophilales bacterium
AAAGGGATGCCGATGGGAACGACGTTCGAGTTGTCAACGTTGGTATTCTTAGAGGCCACAATTGGTGAAATTATTTTTGATAAGGATTTAACCGAAGATGGCATGAGAGCTGTTCATGCAAACCTAGAATAATTTTCTTGAACAAAAAAAAAGGCACACTCAGTGCCTTTTTTTGTTTATATGTTTCATAGTTCGCCCGAACCATTATAATAAATTAATGCAAATCGCTGAAATACCTTACTTCGAAGATTCATCTTGTTATTATGAGACAGTTCGCCATCTTAAGTGGCCTGTATTCCTAGACAGCTCATACCAGGGTGATAAACCTAAAAGCCCAATTGCAAGGTTTGACATCATAGCAGCGGAGCCTTTTATCAGATGCGTCTCTGATGCCACCGGCGTCTATGTAGAAGACCAGTCAGGAAGGAAAAAAGTAGAAAAATTCCCTCTCGAGCTTCTAAAAGAAATCATGGCGAAATATACCCTTACGAACGAATCACTTCCTTTTATAGGGGGAGCAATCGGCTACCTTTCATACGATTTAAAAAGTACGTCTAAAAAGCACCCTCTTATCCCTAAAATGATTATGGGTGTCTATGACTGGGCGGTTGTTGTTGACCACCTAAATTCCAAGTCGTGGTTAATTAAAAATGACTTTGATGGTGGTCTTGGTCTGTCGTGGGAGAGCTTACAATCATTATTTGTAAAAGAGCCAGTCGGTGACAAGCAAATATTTTCTATTGATGGAGACATTAAAGAAAGCCTGAATATTTCTTCTTACAACGATAAATTCTCTAAGGTTGCTAGCTATATCAGGGAGGGTGATTGCTACCAAGTTAATTTGTCGCAAAAGTTTAATGTTTCAACCAGAGGGGATAGCTGGGTATTCTATAAGAAGTTTAGAGGTCTGAATAAGTCACCCTATATGGCATACCTCGCCTATGATGATTTTGAAATCATGTCTGGCTCACCCGAGCAATTTATTCAGTCAAGAAATCGAGCTGTTATTACGCGACCTATCAAAGGGACGCGTGCCCGTAATAGCGATCCCGTCTGCGACAAAAATAATCTTGTAGAGCTATCTATGAGCCTAAAAGACAAAGCAGAAAACTTAATGATCGTTGATCTCCTTAGAAATGATTTGGCAATCAATTGCGAGCTAGGCTCAATCAAAGTGGAAAAATTATTTTCTGTTGAGTCTTATCCTAACGTACATCATCTAGTTAGCTCAATTACGGCCACCTTGAAAAAAGACTCAAATAATTTTGAGTTACTTAACGACGCATTTCCTGGGGGTTCAATAACAGGGGCGCCAAAAAGTAGGGCGATTGAAATTATCGATGAACTGGAAGAGCATTCGCGTGAAATTTATTGTGGGAGTATTGTTTATTTTAGCTTTAATCAGATGATGGATAGCAACATTGCAATTCGTAGTATGGTACATAAAAATAATACCTTACACTTTTATTCGGGTGGCGGACTTACAGTAGACTCTATTGCAGCATTGGAATATCAGGAAATTAAGGATAAAGCATTAAATATTATTAATACAATTAATTTTTTTAAGGATTTGAATGCTTCTAACTGATAAGGAATTACTCGACCAATTAAAGGATCTAGATGGCTGGGATATTAATGGCAAGACTATCCAGAAAGAAATTGTTAAAGGTCATTGGAGGGAAGTGATAAGTCTAGCAAACGCAATTTCTGATATTGCTGAGGCCTCATGCCACCACCCTGAGCTATATTTATCATTTACTACAATTAAGGTGTCATTAACAACTCATGACGCGGGCGGTATTACAAATAAAGATACGGCAATGGCTGAAAAAATTAATCAGCTTTTATAATTGAAATTTCTGTGTTGTATGTTGGTAGGTTGAGCCACTAAAATTTAATCCCATTAGAAGCTAGTAAGTCCTTTTTTTAAAGCTACCATAATTTAATAGAAGTGTAGGGAGGATAAGGAGATTCAATACAGTGGAGGTAAATAGGCCTCCAATAATAATAGTTGCCATTGGCCCTTCAATCTCTTTACCGGGTTGGCCAGAACCAAGCGCAATTGGCATTAAAGCAAGGCCAGCCACCAGGGCAGTCATAAGAATGGAGGGTAGTCGCTCCTTCGCTCCACGTATGCACGTCTCCAGGTTCCATTCACAATTCTCGTTATTGACTAGGTGTTGGTAATGCGATAACAGCATGATTGAGTTCCTAAGTGTTATGCCAAATAAAGTCACGAACCCAACCATCGAGCCAATCGAGATCCATCCGCCATATAT
>JABMNG010000111.1 GCA_013205275.1 Methylophilales bacterium
AGGTAGTCCGTTAAATCCTCAGACATTCTTTTAGTTAAGGTGGTTACAAGAACGCGCTCATTGATAGCGACTCGCTCCTTGATCTCCCCTAGCAAGTCATCAACCTGAGAGTCCGCGGGTTTGACATAAATTTTAGGGTCAATCAATCCAGTGGGTCTTGCCACTTGCTCAACAATGATGTGTGAGTGAGTTGCCTCGTAATCGGCCGGTGTTGCCGACACAAAAATGCATTGGGGCAAGATCTTTTCGAATTCCTCAAATCGAAGGGGTCGATTATCATGTGCGGAAGGCAGACGAAAACCGTAATTAACAAGGTTGTCTTTTCGGGCCCGATCCCCCTTCGACATCCCGCCAATTTGTGGCACTGTCACATGACTTTCATCGATAATCATAATGGCATTCTTCGGCAAGTAATCGAGCAAGGTGGGTCCTGGCTCTCCAGGTTTTCGGCCAGAGAGGTGCCGAGAGTAGTTCTCGATACCCTTACAAAAACCAATCTCATTGAGCATTTCAATGTCAAATTTTGTTCTCTGCTCAATACGCTGCGCCTCAACTAATTTATTTTGGCTCACGTACTCCTTAACCCGCTCGTTAAGCTCCACTTTAATTCGCTCAACCGCCCTTAAGGTTGTCTCCCGTGGGGTGACGTAGTGGCTCGAAGGGTAGACGGTAAAACGATCAACTTTACCAAACACTTGGCCCGTCAGCGGGTCAAAGGTAGAGATAGTCTCAACCACGTCATCAAATAAAGAAATGCGGATGGCAGTTTCAGAGTTTTCTGCCGGGAATACATCAATCACATCCCCCCTAACCCTAAAGCAGCCTCGTGAAAAATCAAAATCATTGCGCTCGTACTGCATAGAAACAAGGCGCAAAATAATATTTCTTTGCAGCAGCTTTTCTCCTTTTTGCAAATAAAGTACCATGCCCTGATAGTCAACGGGATCGCCGATGCCGTAGATGGCGGAAACGGTCGCAACAATAATTGAGTCATTTCTTTCTAGCAAAGCCTTAGTGGCTGATAAGCGCATTTGTTCAATATGCTCATTAATACTCGAGTCTTTTTCAATAAACACGTCTCGCCCAGGAACATAGGCTTCGGGTTGATAGTAATCGTAATAAGACACAAAGTATTCCACCGAATTATTGGGGAAAAATTCTCTGAACTCCGAATACAACTGTGCCGCTAAAGTTTTATTAGGGGCCATCACAATCGCAGGTCGTCCCGTTTGGGCAATAACGTTGGCGATGGTGTAAGTTTTACCTGAACCGGTGACGCCTAATAGCGTTTGAAATTTTTCTCCTTGATTGATGCCTTTTGTTAGCTGAATGATTGCATTGGGTTGGTCGCCAGCCGGTTCGAATGGCTTAAAGAGAGTAAACGGGCTATTGGGGAAATTTTGATTCAAAGTCTACAACCTAAATCATTAATTTTAACAGGTTGAGAACTTTAATTGTTATGATAAGTCTAGAAATTTATTATTAAAAAATCACCTGCCCACTATGAAGATTTGTAAATTTTATTTCCTTTTTTTTCTTATTTTTACGTCACAAGCCCCCGCCTTTGATCAAGAAAAATTAATGAAGGCATGGACCTCTGTGGTCATGGTTAGAGGCTATAATGATAACGGCTCATTGGCCTATGGCTCAGGTGTGATTGTCGGTGAGAATGAAGTGATCACGAACTGTCACGTGCTAAGAAAAACTAAGCAACCCTGGGTCTCTCAGGGAGACACCTCCTACTCCATTACTGAAGTTAGGGCAGATCGCTGGCAGGACCTATGTTTGCTGACAGTCTTTAATTTAAATCGATCTCCGGTTGTGATCGGCAATAGCAAAGAGCTGGTCAAGGGGCAAGAGTTGGTCGGCATTGGGCACTCACATGGCGCGCCTGTCCCACTAACAACCGGCGGTTATGTTGTTTCAACCTATGATATCAATGACGGTCGAATTATCTTGAGCACAGCTAAATTTAGGTTGGGGGCAAGTGGAAGCGGTTTATTCGACATGCAGGGACGCTTAGTCGGCATTAATACCTTTAAAACCACCGGCTACGGCTCTTACTTTTCAATGCCTGCGGAATGGATTCATCGGATAAGAACTCTTCCTGCAGAAAAAGAATTTCCGATTCAAGGCAAGGCGTTGTGGGAAGAAGAGGAAGCGACAAAGCCCTACTTTCTTAAAATTGCCATTCCGAAGAATAAGGAAGACTGGGGCACTTTAGAGGCAATTACTAAAGAATGGACTGAGAAAGAAACTAATAATACTGAGGCCTGGTATGAGCACGGACTCGTGCATGAAAAACTTAACCATAATGATCTTGCAAAGTCTTATTATAAAAAAGCCATAGAAATTGACGACCATAATACCGACGCACTATTTCAGATGGCCGTCATAGAAAATCATGAAGGCCACACATCAATTGTAGACAGCCTAAAAATAAAGTTGTCCGAACTTAATCCTGCAAAACTTAATGAATTAAATGAGATAATTAAATGCAAAGAGGCCTGCTAAAATTTTATTTGTGAATTGCCTATTTTTAAGTAAAATCAATACTCATTAAATCTCACTTTATTTGGAATAATTTTGTCGAAAATTGTTTTGTCTTCTTGCGTTAATCGAATCGAAGAGTCCCCCACACTGGCAATAACCGCCAAAGCATTAAAACTTAAGTCCGAGGGGAAAGATATCATTGGCCTGGCAGCAGGAGAGCCTGATTTTGATACCCCTGACTTCATTAAAAAAGCAGCCATCGAGGCCATTAACTCTGGATTCACAAAATACACCGCCGTCTCAGGCATGCCCTCTCTCAAAGACGCTATCGTTCAGAAATTTAAAAATGAAAACGGGCTGGATTACACCACCGCCGAAGTGATTGTTGGTGTGGGTGGCAAACAATGCATCTTCAATCTCTGCCTTGCACTTCTAGAGACGGGGGACGAGGTCATTATTCCTGCGCCTTATTGGGTTTCATATACTGACATTACGCAACTGACTGGAGCAACACCCGTCGTCGTTCAATGCGGGATTGAGCAGTCATTTAAAATGACGCCTGAGCAGCTATCCTCTGCCATCACAAAAAATACAAAACTCATTTTCCTAAACTCGCCATCCAATCCCACCGGGGCAGTTTATACCAAAGATGAGCTCATTAAACTGGCCAGCATTTTATTAGAGCACCCCCATGTCTTTATCGGCACGGATGACATTTATGAGCATATCAGTCTTGACGATACCCCCTTCTACAATATCTTAATGGTCGAACCTCGCTTAAAGGATCGTGTCATTGTGCTTAACGGTGTTTCGAAGGCATACTCGATGACCGGTTGGCGAATCGGTTACGCTGCTGGGCCCAAAGAAATCATTGTGGCGATGGGTAAACTACAATCCCAATCAACGTCCAACCCAACGTCCATCTCTCAGGTAGCTGCTGAGGCGGCATTACGCGGCGATCAAGACTGCATTAAACCGATGGTCAAGGCCTTTAAGGAAAGGCATGCCTTTGTCCTGAAAGCCTTAAATGAGATAGACGGAGTGAAGTGCATTCCTGCTAGCGGCGCTTTTTACGCATTTGCTGACGCAAGAAAGGCCATAGAAGCCCTATTCTCAAAAAATAAAATTAACGCGGCAAATGATTTAGCATTTTCTGAGTTTATTTTAGAGACAACTGGCGTTGCAGTAGTGCCAGGCTCAGCTTTTGGGTCAGAGGGGTACTTTAGAATATCATTTGCAACTTCAATGGATAATCTTGTTGAGGCATTAAAGAGACTTAAGCAAGCCATAGAAGGTTAAATTAGACTCTTTGATTAGTTGACCCAATCGCATTTTCTGCTTATCATCTCACCTTCGATTATTCCCGAATAGCTCAGTTGGTAGAGCAACGGACTGTTAATCCGTGTGTCCCTGGTTCGAGCCCAGGTTCGGGAGCCACTACTAGCAAGGG
>JABMNG010000112.1 GCA_013205275.1 Methylophilales bacterium
CGTCCTCCCCCAGGATCATTGAAAGGTGAGCGTAGTTAGGAATGGGAGCGCTTAATGCTGAAAGTAAATTAATTTGTCTAGGAGTATTATTAATATGATCATCACCACGGATGACATGGGTTACTTTCATATCCCAGTCATCAATCACAACACAAAAGTTATAGGTTGGTGATCCATCAGACCTGGCAATAATCAGATCGTCCAATTCTTCATTATTAATTGTGATCTCCCCCTTAACCATGTCACACCAATTAACTGAACCAGACAGTGGATTTTTAAATCGAATGACAGGATTAATTCCTTTGGGGATTGGGGGTAATTCTTTGTTGGGCTCTGGACGCCAGCGATTATCATATTTTGGCTTTAACCCTTTCTTTATCTGGCTTTCTCTTAATGCTGATAATTCATCTATTGAGGCATAACAATAGTAAGCGTGATCGTTATTAATAAGGTCAGCAATGGCCAGTTTATAGCGATCAAACCTCTCTGTCTGAAACACAATCGGACCATCAAAATCAAAACTCAACCATTTCATACCTTCTTTAATTGCTTCAATGGCTTCTGGTGTTGACCTCTCTAAGTCTGTGTCCTCAATTCTTAAAATAAAATTTCCATTATTTCTTTTGGCATAAGCCCATGAAAATAATGCTGTTCTGGCCCCTCCTATATGCAAGTATCCGGTAGGACTCGGAGCAAATCGTGTTACAACATTCATTAGTTTAAATCATCCTCTAAAATTGGGCCTGCATACAAATCATAGTTCTCAGCACGATTTATTTTAACGTCAAGCATATCCCCAGGTTGCAAGCCTTCAGGATTCTCTAGAAAAATAGACCCGTCTATTTCAGGGGCGTTGGCATATGATCTTGCAATTGCATACTTATCTGTCACCTCATCAACCAAAACCGTCTGAATGGTTCCAATTTTATTTCTCAGCTTTTTATAGCTAATCTGAGATTGAACCTGCATAAATTTTTCATAACGCTCCTGTTTTATAGCATCTGGAACAGGATTGCTAATGTCGTTGGCAGTAGCGCCATCAACGTTAGAATACATAAAGCAACCCACACGATCCAACTCAGCCTCCCTTAGGAAATCGAGAAGCTCATTGAATTGTGCTTCCGTTTCACCTGGAAATCCGACAATGAATGTACTGCGGATCGTAATGTCTGGACAAATGGCTCGCCAAGCACGGATGCGCTCAAGATTGTTTTCGCTGCTAGCTGGTCGCTTCATTTTTCTAAGTATTTCAGAGTTAGCATGTTGAAAAGGCACATCAATGTATGGAAGAATTATCTTATCTGCCATCAATGTAATAATCTCATCCACATGAGGGTATGGGTAAACATAGTGAAGCCTAACCCAAACTCCAAGCTCGCCTAAGCTTTTGGCAAGCTCATATAAATTACTCTTAACCGGCCTGCCATTCCAGAAGCCTGTGCGGTACTTAATATCGACACCGTATGCGCTTGTGTCCTGAGAGATGATCATTAACTCAGAAACGCCAGAAGCAACTAATCTTTCGGCTTCTTGCAGTACATCGCCGATGGGCCTACTCACCAATTTTCCTCGCATGGAAGGTATGATACAAAAACTGCACTTATGATTGCACCCTTCTGATATTTTAATGTAGGCAAAATGATTTGGGGTGAGTCTAATTCCTTGCGGTGGTATCAGATCAATGTACGGGTCATGAGGTTTTGGAATATGTTGATGAACAGCCTCCATTACCTCCGAATATGCCTCAGACCCTGTAATGGCTAATAAATTTTTATATCGAGCCTCAATAATTGATTTTTTTTCACCTAAACAGCCAGTCACAATAACATTACCATTACTCTTTACCGCCTCACCAATAGCATCAAGGGACTCTTCGATGGCGCTGTCAATAAAGCCACAAGTATTAACAATCACTAACTCCGCATCATGATAATTGCTTGCTATTTCATAGCCCTCAGACCTTACTTGGCTCAATATCTTTTCGGTATCAGATCCGGCTTTAGGGCAGCCTAACGATATAAATCCTATCTTAGGTATTTTAGTAATGTTGGTTAATTTAGCCATTAATGAACGTAGTGATGAATGATAAAAATAATACTCGCGCCAAAAATAATTAATAGGACTTGAAGTACGGAATCTTTTGCTGATGTTTTCTTATGAAGCCCAGGGATCAGGTCAGAAATAGAAACATAGATCATGCTTGATGCTGCCAAGGCCAAAATAGTCGGGATAAAATGTTGCAGTTTATCTAAAATAAAGTATGCGAGGACAGCCCCAAATAGAATTGAGAGGCTCGTGATTAAAATAAAGAGGTAGGCTTTCATTCTTGAGAGCCCGGAATGAAGTAATACAGAAAAATTACCCATTTCCTGGGGTATTTCATGAGCGAATATCGCAAGTGCCGTTACCAAACCCAAGTTGAGATCAACTAAAAATGCACTAGTTATTAAAATACCGTCCACCATATTATGAAACAAATCCCCAATAAGGATAAGGCCCCCTTTTTTGTTTCTCTCTAAATGATCATTAGATGAATGAGCCTCGCAATGGCTTCCGTGGCAATGTCTCCAAATTAGTAACTTTTCCAAAATGAAGAAAATCAGAATACCAATTAGAACAACTAAGGTTGTTTGTTCGTAATCATTAGATATTTCAAAGGCATGAGGCAATATCTCTAGAAAAACTGCGCCTAAGAGAGTTCCCACAGCAAGGCTTACCATGTTTTCAACAAAATGATTATTTGCTTTTTTTGCAATCAAAGTAGCAAAAAATAGGTTTATTAGGCCGCCAGCTACACAGGTCAAGATAATCCAAAAAAGAGTCATAAAGTTCCTAAAAAAACTTTGGCTATTATAAGTTGAAGGGATGAAATAAGATACAGTTAATGACCTTGTATCCATATCAAAGTCGCCATTCTGCCAGTATCGCTATCCCTTCTATGTGAATAGAATAAATGAGAGTCCCGGTAGGTACAAAATGACTCATTTACCCCTGCCCCAAATATTTTTTTTACCCCATTTTTTTTAAGTTTTTTTAGTGCTATTTGCGGCATGCTTAGTAAGTATTTATTATTTGGCAGCTTAATAAATCCAGAGTGACTATCCCCATCAAAATTTGTAAAGGTATCATAAACTTCATGTCCTACTTCGTAATAGGTTTGGCTAATGGAGGGGCCGAGCCACGCGATAATTCCATAATTTGATTTTATCTGGCTTAATGTATTTTCGATAATTCCAGAGGCCAAACTTCTCCATCCGGCATGAACTGCCGCAACAAAAGTTCCCTTCTTATCCGTTAGCAGTATCGGCAAACAGTCGGCAGTTCTTACTGTGCAAACAACTCTTTTTTCTTTTGTAAATGATGCGTCTGCAATTAGCACTTGTTCATTGTTAGGTAATTCAACGACCTGATTATCATGCACCTGATTTAGCCAGTAAGGACTAGATGGGAGGCTGGCTGATAAAAGAGATAGATTTTTATTGACAGCCTCCAGGCTGTCACCGACAGTGTCACTTAGATTAAAGCCTGAGTAACAGCCAGCGCTAAAACCGGGTGAGCGATAAGTTTGGATTGATTTTATATGTTCAGGAGCGTCCCAATC
>JABMNG010000113.1 GCA_013205275.1 Methylophilales bacterium
CATGCTGTGAACAACAAACATAATTTTTTTTTCTTTTTTGAGCTGATGTTGATCAACACCTAACTCTCTTAACAATTCTGTTCTTGCACGCTCCATAAACTTTAAATAGTTTGCATGATAAACCACTCCACCGCTGTCAGTATCTTCAAAGTAGACTCTAGCTGACCAATTAAATTCGCTTACCATACACTCTCATTTTGTGGGGGCGGTGTTAATCCAAAGTGGATATATGACTTAGGTGTTGCCATTCTACCGCGCGGCGTTCTCATAAGATAACCTTGTTGAATTAAATAAGGCTCAATTACATCTTCAATGGTTTCCCTTTCCTCCCCAATCGCTGCCGCTAAATTATCTAGTCCCACAGGACCGCCCGAAAATTTTTCAATAATGGCATTCAAAAAATTTCGGTCCATTAGGTCTAGGCCTATTAAATCAACGTCTAACATTTTCAATGCCTCATCGGCAACCACCTTATTAACGACTCCTTGCGCCTTCACTTCTGCATAATCACGAACCCGTCGTAGAAGTCGATTGGCAATCCTTGGTGTCCCTCTTGAACGATTTGCAATCTCATTAGCGCCTTCTTGATCAATCTCTACCGACAATAAGCCCGCCGACCTTTTCACTATTTTTGCCAGCTCATCAGTGGTATAAAATTCGAGTCTTGAAACTATGCCAAAACGATCTCTCAATGGATTCGTTAACATACCGGCTCTAGTTGTAGCCCCTATTAATGTAAAGGGCGGTAGTTCTAATTTTACGGAACGAGCTGATGGCCCCTCGCCAATCATAATATCAAGACGATAGTCTTCCATTGCTGGGTAGAGTATCTCTTCTATGACAGGGGAAAGACGATGGATCTCATCTATAAAAAGAACGTCGTTTTTTTCTAAATTAGAAAGCAAGGCGGCTAAGTCGCCCGTTTTTTCTAAAACCGGGCCCGATGTTTGTCTTAGATTGACGCCCATTTCTCGTGAAATAATATGTGCTAAGGTGGTCTTACCTAAACCAGGCGGTCCAAATAACAGCACATGATCTAAAGCTTCATCTCTTTTTTTTGCAGCATCGATAAATATACTTAATTGTTCTCTAATTTTTTCCTGGCCAATATACTCATTAAGCTCTTTTGGTCGTAAGGCGCGCTCAAACGATTCTTCAATATTATCGGTTGGGCTGGGATCTACAAATCTATCTGGTTCAATCATATAATATTCATTAAAGGTTTTTTGATAACATCTTTAAGGCCTGTCGTATTCCGTCATTTACAGAAATTTCATCGGGTAATTCACGCACAATAGTGGTCGCATCTTTTTGGCTATAGCCTAATCCAATCAATGCATTTTGTATGTCATCAAGCTGCGATGGCATTTCACTGGTTGAGCTACTGCTCGGAATGTCCTTAAATTTATCTTTTAATTCGAGGACCAATCGGTCGGCTGTTTTCTTTCCAATGCCAGGAATTTTAACTAATAAGTCTGACTCTGAATGATTAATCGCCTTCATTAACTCATTGAGGCTAATTCCACTGAGTATAGACAAAGCAACCTTGGCACCAATGCCGTTAACTTTAATTAATTGCTTAAATATTTTTCGCTCCTGCTCCGAGCCAAACCCAAAGAGTAATTGAGCGTCTTCACGGACAATAAAATGAGTTAAAAGCGTTACATCATTTCCAATCTCAGGCAGCTCATAGAAAGTAGTCATTGGCACTTCTAATTCGTAACCAACTCCCTGGCAATCCACTAAAATTATTGGGGGAGATTTATCTAGTAACTTCCCCTTTATTCTACCGATCATATAATTCGTCCGCCCTTCATGCGATTACCCACACCTAAATTTGCCAAACTGTTACTTATATTAGCATGACACATTCCACATGCGAGTGCATCAGCAGAATCTGTTGATGGCACAGAGGGCAGCTTAAGAAGCTTTTGAATCATTACCTGAACTTGCTCTTTGGAGGCATGACCTTGTCCAACGACTGACTTTTTAATCTGCAATGCAGTGTATTCAAAAACTTCCAAGTCTTTTAAGACCGCTGCCGAAATCGCCGCACCTCGAGCCTGGCCTAACAATAAAGTGGATTGAGGGTTCGTATTAACAAAAACTTTCTCAATCGCTACAACCTCTGGCTGATACTCTTCAATGACCTGTGTTAAACCGATTAATATAGTCTTGATTCTCGAAGCAAGGTTGCCTGCCTCATTTGAGGTTTTAATAACACCGCTCGCAATATATCTTGATGATTGATTTTGATGAGCAATTACTCCGTAACCTGTCACCCTTAAGCCAGGATCTATACCCAGTATCGTAATCTCTTTGCTAATCACGCGCCCTCAATAAGTGCATTTGTATAAACTTCCTGAACATCATCAAGATCATCCAGTGCATCTAAAATCTTTTGCATTTTTTCCCCAGCTTCCCCATCGCAATTAATTTCATTTTCAGCCTTCATTGTTAATTCGGCTAATTCATACTTCAATCCAACCTTATCAAAGCCTTCCTTAACAGTTAAATAGTCTGCAGGGGAGGTAATCACTTCAATGCTTCCGTCCTCATTGTTAATGATGTCTTCAGCCCCTAATTCAATCGCATTTTCCATTAACTTTTCTTCATCAATGTCTGGCGCAAAAAACAAACTACCACAGTGCTTAAATAAAAATGCAACCGACCCATCCGTTCCTAAATTTCCACCATTTTTACTTAAGGCATGTCGAACGTCAGCTACTGCCCTTTGTTTATTATCAGTTAAACAGTCAATAATAATTGCAGCCCCATTTACACCGTAGCCCTCATAGCGAATTTCTTCGTAATTAACCCCCTCGAGCTCCCCGGTCCCCCGCTTGATGGCTCGGGTAATATTTTCTGCAGGCATATTTTCTTCCTTGCCCGCAGTAACTGCAGCTCTTAAACGTGGGTTAAAATTAATATCACCACCGCCCATCCTTGCCGCAACTGTAATTTCTTTAATTAATTTAGTAAATATTTTTCCACGCTTTGCATCCTGCCTTCCTTTTCGATGCTGAATATTTGCCCATTTTGAGTGACCCGCCATAGCTGTATTTCCTATTCAATTGGTTCTTAAAAAAGTTTATTTTAACAGTAAATTAGGATTAGAAATTTACGTTTGTTGACGCTTGCTTTGAAAAAATATTAATGTCATCAACCCAATTAATATTAAGGCAATTCCAATTTTTTCGAAAGAGTTAGGAACCTCACTTAATTCAACCCATGCCGATATTGAACCTATAATGGGTGTTAAAAGTGCTAGCATTGAGACTAATCCAGCCCTAAGGTGCTTAAGTGCAAAAAGCCATAACACCCACCCAAGGGCATTGGCGAATATAATATTGAAAATAATTGCCCCAACAAAATAATTACTCCAAATAACTGGCTCTGAATATACAACTAAATAGGCAATAAGAATTGGGATGGACCCCCATAGCATTTGCCATGCAGTCATAGTTAATAAGTCTAGTTTGGGGTACTTTAGATTTATTTTTTTTACGAGAATCACGGCGGAAGCCCATGACAGTCCAGATAAAATTGCTAAAATCATACTAAATGTATTTGAATGTGGGTGAAGCGGGTCAAAAATAAAGACAATGCCCAAGAAGCAAATCATCACAGACAGCCATTGAAGTTGACTCAATTTTTCTTTCAAAAAAGGCCAGGCCATAATGGCGACCCAGAGAGGCATTGTAAAGGTTAAAATAGCTGTTTTTCCAGCTCCACCCTCCACCAGTGCCCAGATTAAAAATCCAGTGAAGCCCGTCGTTTGCAAAATTCCTAGACAAATGAGCTTGGGAGCCTCCTTAATAAAAATTGGTTTACGAAGTAAGGCAAGCACTAAGAATAAGCATAAGGCACCAAAAAAATTTCTTAAGAATGCTAGCTGCACGGGGCTGGAAAATTCCAATGCTTGCTTCATCACTACCCAGTTGTATCCCCATATAAAAGTAAGGAGAAGAAGGGCAAGGAACGCCTTTATAGTTTTTTTTTGATTTTGCACAATGTTAGAAATGAGTTATCCTAAATCTTTACTTTACAGCCAAAAATAGATATGAAAACTGCCTTACAAATTGTAAATGAAAAAGATATCAAAGAGTTAATTAGTATTGAGCCAGATCGCTCTGTAATAGAAGCATTAATTACTATGGCAGAATACAAGATTGGCGCCTTACTCGTCATGAAGAACAAAAAAATGGTTGGGATTATTTCTGAAAGGGACTATGCAAGAGAAATTGTCCTTAAAGGAGAGTCTTCAAGAGGAACTCTAGTCAAAGACATTATGACCAAAAACGTCATAACACTTTCTGAGGGTGACACTTTTGAAACTGGTCTTAATATAATGACTGAAAAAAGAATACGTCATTTACCAGTAATGAGAGGTAACCAGGTATTAGGTATGCTCTCTGTCGGTGACTTGGTAAAAGAGATGATTGAGCACCAAAAATTCTTAATCACTCAACTTGAGTCATTTATTCAAAGTTAAATTGTCTATTGCGTCAGAAATCTCTTTTATAGGGCTTAACCAATTACCTGGTTCTGATTGTCTAAATATTTTAACAGTGGGGTATCTTAAACTGGTTATATCATCATGCCAGTACCAAATATTTCCAACCCCATAAGGTAAAAGTAAATATGTTTTTTTTCCTAATGCTCCACATAAATGTGCAACTGTATTGTCAATTGTAATAACATAATCGCACGACTCTATTAATCCTGCTAAACCATCAATATCATTGAAATTATCAATTTTTTTATTAGTGTTTATTTTGATACCGTATTTTTTATTAAGGTCTTTTTTTTCTTGATTTGTATCTCCATATTGTAAATCAATAAACGAAATGTGCTCTTTAGAAAAAACAGGTAATAAATCCAATAGAGATACACTTCTAGCATATCCATTAATAATATTGTTAGTGCGCCATGAAACTCCACAAATTACTTTTTTCAATTTTTTTATAAAAAATTTTGCTGCAATCACATTCTCGGTTTTTGCAGATAATAATGAAATATTTTTATATATATTTTTAGAGCTAATAAAAAGTGATCCGAGTTTAAAAAAAGATATTTGATAATCAAAAGATAAACTGGAGATCTGGGTGTACGAAATAAATTTCACATTATCAAAATTACCCGATAAAAAGTTAATTAATTTTTTATCAGTTGTAATAGTTATATCTAATGTTTTTGGGAGGCTTTTTATTAGCGATACAAAAAATATCTGGTCTCCAATCCCCTGCTCTCCCCATATCAATAATGAGCCATTTTTTATATCTTTTTTATATTCGGTAATTCTCTTTTTATATTCAGGTTTATTATATTTTTCTAGGTTCCATCGATATTCATATTCCTGCCACCCTAAATCAAAGTTTTTTTCCAATAATAGGAGCAAGCCATAGTGAAAATGCGCATTAGCTGACTTAGGGTTGATAGATATTGCTTTTTGGTAAGATTTTTTTGCTAGTTGAAATTTATGCAACCCCTTTAATACGTTAGCATGATTAATTATTAAATCAATATTATTTGGCTCAATATTTAATGCACTATTTAGATCATCTAGCGCTCGATTATTTAAAAATAATTTTTGATATAAATTAGCTCTATTTGCGAGTATTTTTATATTTGCTGAATCTATTTTGTATGCTTTAGTAGCTATATCCAAGGCTTCATCTAGCCGCCCAATATCTTCATATAATGTTCCTATATTTATGTATGCATTAATATTGCCAGGCTGCATCTCTATAACTTTTTGATAGTCACTCAAAGCATTTGTAAGATATTTTTTTTCGGAATTTGCTAGTGCGCGATTAAAGAAAGCCTCTGGTTGGTTTTGATTGATAGTTAAGGATTTATTATATGCATTTATCGATAAATCATACTTTTTAAGCTCCAAATTAACAAAGCCAATAATGTTATATAACTCATGATTTTTAGGAAAATATAGGATTAATTTATCAAAAATCTCTGCTGCTTCTATGAAACGGCCTTGTTGTAGAAATGTTAGGCCTTTTTTAGATAGTTCATTTGGATCAAAATTCATTTTTTTATTAGTATTAATAAATTATTAATCTCCAATAATTTTTACAAGGACTCTTTTCTTTCTCTTGCCATCAAATTCTCCGTAGAAAATTTGCTCCCAGGGCCCAAAATCTAATTGCCCATTAGTCACAGCTACAACTACTTCACGACCCATGATCTGTCTTTTAATGTGGGCATCGGCGTTGTCTTCTCCCGTGTCATTGTGTCGATAACTACTGACAGGCTCATGGGGAGCTATATTTTCTAACCATTTTTTATAATCGTGATGCAAGCCAGATTCGTCATCATTAATAAAAACACTGGCTGTAATATGCATCGCATTGATCAATGCTAGACCTTCTTGAATACCACTTTCGGATAAACACTGTCTAATTTCAGAAGTAATATTTGTAAAATGCATTCTTTCTGGGGCATCAAACCATAATTCTTTTCTGTAACTTTTCATATTAAATTCATCCTTCGCTAAATTCTAATCTTAGATAAAAATTAACTCAACGCCATTACCTACCGGGTCCTTGAAAAATATTTGTCGGGTGCCAATCTCAGGCACCTCACGAAAATAATATTTTATTTGGTGTAGTTCTAATTTCTTCACAAACGAATCTAAATCGGTTGCGCTAAAGGCCATGTGATCAAAAGTTGAATTAACATGATGCACTTTATGATCTCCTTCTTTCGTTGAGCTCAAATGCAACACGTCTTTTTCTCCGGCATAAAGCCAATAACCTTGACTTTCAAAGGGTGGGCGAAAGCCATGCGTGAGTCCCACAACATCAATATAGAACTTTTTTAAGCTCTCCATGGTGTCTATATCAGACCTCAAATTATAATGATTAATACCGTCAATCATCTTTAGATTCTGTTTTGTTGCTTGTCCTCACCTTAATATGCAGCTCTCGCAATTGCTTTTCATCAACCTTATTAGGCGCTTGCGTTAACAGGCATTGAGCTTTCTGAGTTTTTGGAAATGCAATCACGTCTCGAATTGATTCGGCTCCGGCCAGTAATGTAGCCAGCCTATCTAATCCAAATGCAAGACCACCATGAGGGGGAGCGCCATATTGAAGCGCATCTAGCAAGAACCCAAATTTTTCTGTTGCTTCTTCATCAGAAATATTAAGCGCTTTAAATACTTTTGACTGGAGTGATTTTTGATGGATACGAATGGAGCCACCTCCAACTTCCCAGCCATTTATAACCATGTCATAAGCTTTAGATAAACATTTTCCAGGGTCGGAATCTAATAAGTCCTCATGTCCATCTTTAGGGGCGGTGAATGGGTGATGTATAGCATTCCATCGATTATCGGCATCATCATATTCAAACATTGGAAAATCAATGACCCAAAGCGGCGTCCATTTCTCACCTGTTAAATGTTTTTTCTCATGCCCAATTTTTTCTCGTAGGGCACCAAGTGCTTCATTCACAACTTTTGCTTTATCTGCACCAAAAAAGATAAGGTCCCCATTTTCGGCAGACGTTAGTTTAATAATTGATGCCAGAGCTTTTTCATGAATATTTTTAACGATAGGGCTTTGTAAGCCTGTTTCATTGAGCTCTTCTTTATTATTGATTTTGATGTAGGCCAATCCTTTGGCGCCATATATTTTTACAAACTCTGTATAGGCATCAATTTCAGAGCGAGAGAGTTCACCGCCGCCAGGAATCCTTAATGCTGCCACTCGGCCACTTTGCATATTGGCTGCCGATGAAAATACTTTGAAATCCACATCCTTCATTACTTCAGTCACATCAATTAGCTCCAGAGTAACGCGTAAATCTGGCTTGTCTGAGCCGTAACGTTCCATGGCTTCTGCGTATGTAATTTTTTTAAATATCTTAGGGAGGTCTATTTTCATAACCTTCGAAAACATTTCCCGAATCATATCTTCCGTAATATCCATGATGTCTGCTTCACTCACGAATGAAGCTTCTATATCGATCTGAGTAAACTCAGGCTGCCTATCCGCCCTTAAATCTTCATCCCTAAAACATTTTGCTATCTGAAAATATCTATCAAAACCGGACACCATTAAGATTTGTTTAAAGAGCTGCGGTGATTGTGGAAGTGCAAAAAACTCTCCCTCATGAACCCTTGAAGGCACCAAATAATCTCTGGCTCCTTCTGGAGTGCTCCTGGTTAGGATTGGTGTTTCAATCTCAATAAAGTCTTCTTTGTCTAAAAACTGTCGGATATTTTTTGATATATCATATCGAAGCCGCATATTCTTCTGCATTTCATCGCGACGTAAATCAATAAAACGATGCTCTAATCGAATTGATTCAGTGATTGAATCATCATCCAACATAAAAGGCGGGGTAAGTGAGGCATTTAAGATTTCAATGTTTGAAGCCAGCATTTCAACTTCGCCGGTAGGTAAATTTTTATTTACGGTGCCTTCAGGTCTAAGCCTAACCTTGCAAGTGACCTTTAACACAAATTCATTTCGAATGGATTCGGCAGTCTTGAATGCCTCGGCTGTGTCAGGATCAAAGACGATCTGAGCTA
>JABMNG010000114.1 GCA_013205275.1 Methylophilales bacterium
ATCAATAATAAAAAAAGAAGATCCAGTTATAGGAAGGAGAGTAATTTCTAAAAAAACCAGCAATGAGATGCTAGATATGATGGAATCAGTGGTATCTGAAGGAACTGCCTTACAAGCTAAAGTTAACGGATATAGGGTGGCGGGTAAAACTGGCACCGCAAGAAAGATTGTAGATGGTCAGTATGAGTCTAAATATATTGGTTCATTTGTAGGTGTGGCCCCCGTTTCGGATCCAAGATTTGTCCTAGCAATTATGATTGACGAGCCTACCCAGGGAGGCTATTACGGCGGTGTTGTTGCAGGACCTGCATTCAGTGAAATTATGGCAGAGGCACTTAAAATTTATTCAATCCCACAAGACGGATTTACTGATGAATCCACATCGATTAAAAAAGAAGCCGAACCTGACAGAATAATATGATTAAGCTATTGAATCAGCTTTTTGATCTTTGCGACGATATTACTGTAAATAGCAATCAAGTCAAAAAAAAATCATTATTTGTTGCCTATCAAGGTCAAAGGTTTGATGGGAGAAATTTTATTGATTCTGCGATAAAGTCTGGAGCAGCAGCCATTATTTATGAAAAAAAAAATTTTGAATGGAAGCCAGAATGGAATATACCCCATATGGCTATCAATGAATTAAAAAAAGAATTACCAATAATTGCAAATAAGTTTTATGGAAATCCTTCTAATAGTTTGAAATTGATAGGGGTTACCGGCACAAACGGAAAAACAACAAGCACTGTATGGCTGTCCTCATGTTTAAATCAACTAAAAATTAAGGCTGGCTATGTTGGCACACTTGGGTATGGAGATAATATTAATTTATTTCCAACCTCAAACACTACCCCAGATGTTTTTAGCACCCAAAAAATCCTACAATACTTTAAAGCTAAAAAAGCAAGTCATATTGCAATGGAAGTTTCGTCTCATGCAATAGATCAAAAAAGAATTGATACATTAGAGTTTGATATTAAGGTACTCACAAATATTACACGTGACCATTTGGACTATCATGGAAGTATTGAAAATTACATTAAATGTAAATCCAGCTTTCTTCTAGAGAAGCCATTGAGCGTTATTATAATAAATAATGACGATCCAGCAGGGAAAATAATAGCGGAACAAATTAAGACTCAAAATAAGACACCAAAACTTTTAACGTTTGGGCTTGAGAATAATTCAGATTTGATGGCAAAAAAAATATCGTTTTATAACGACAGAGTTGCTTTTGATTTACATCATAAGGATGAGATTTATAGATTTGAAGCGCCCATATTTGGTAAATATAATTTATATAACTTAATGGGTGTGATTGGTTGCCTACTAAAACTTGAAATCAATATAAAGGATATTCAATCTGTCGTATTAGACCTCCCTCAGATTGAGGGTAGAGCTGAAGTAATTAAGAGGAATGACAACAATGAGCCGATAATTATTATTGATTATGCACACACACCGGATGCATTACGAAATATCCTTGAAACTATAAAGCAACATAACTCAAAAAAACTCACAGTTTTATTTGGTTGTGGCGGAAATAGAGATCAGGGCAAGAGAAAAGAGATGGCTATAATTGCAAATCAATGGGCTGATAAAGCTATCATTACATCAGATAATCCAAGGGATGAGAGCCCAGTAGATATTATTGAAGAAATTAGCAGGCATATTAATATTCCACTTAAAAAATTTGAAAAACGAGATGCGGCAATTAAATATGCAGTAGAAGGCATGTCCAGTAATGATATTTTATTAATTGCTGGAAAGGGGCACGAATGCTATCAAGAAATAAAAGGGAAAAAATATCCCTTTTCAGACAAGAATATAGCGCTAAAAGTATTAGAAAAAATTAAAAAATGATAAGCCTAACATTAAGAGATTTAGCCTCCATTGCCGAATTATCATTCAATAGCTCTATGGTTAATGAGGGCATGATAATTTCTAGCTTTTCAATTGACTCAAGAACCCTTAAAAAAGGGGATGCTTATATTGCAATCGAAGGAACACAGTTTGATGGTAATAATTTTATTCAGGAAGCAATAGATAAAGGCGCTTCGATGGCGTTTACTTCGAACGCTAAATTGCTTTCTCCGAAGATTTTTTATATTCATGATGGTAAGAATTTCTTAAAAAAAATAGCGTCTTTTATTTTAAAAAAAATAAATCCAAAAGTTATAGCTATTACTGGTAGCAACGGTAAGACAACAACAAAGGAAATTATTGCAGCAATATTTCGCCAAGAATTATGTGAGGATCAATTTTTAGTTAGTGCAGGTAATTTCAATAATGACATTGGATTGCCATTAACAATTTTGAGGCTTAATGAAAACCATAA
>JABMNG010000115.1 GCA_013205275.1 Methylophilales bacterium
GTCTAAAATTAATGAGATTTTTTTTAGTTTATTTCAGCTATAATTTGCTGATGAAACCATTGTTAAAATCATGTGAGGCGTCTTAGAATATATGAGTGAATTACAAATTAATCAGCCTGCCCCCTCCTTCTCGCTAGAAGGAACAAGCGGCCTTAATTTTTTATCTACGGACTATTATGGTAAAAAAATAATTCTTTATTTTTACCCTAAGGACTCAACACCTGGTTGCACCAATGAAGGTATTGACTTTACTTTCGCATATGATCAATTTAAAGCACTAAACGTGGAGATTTTTGGAGTCTCTCGAGATAGCATTAAATCACATGAAAATTTTAAAAAAAAATACAGCTTTCCATTCGACCTCTTAAGTGACCCCGATGAAATTGCTTGTAATTTTTTTGGTGTCATAAAAATGAAGAATATGTACGGCAAAATGGTAAAAGGAATAGAGAGAAGTACATTCTTAATCAATGAAAATGGGGAGTTGATTCAGGAATGGCGAGGAGTAAAAGTAGACGGCCATATTCAAGAAATTCTTGAATTCTTAAGCATTTAATTTTTAATAGGGAAATATGGCTAAAGTAATATCAACTAAGTTATTTGTGCTGGATACCAACGTTTTGATGCATGACCCATCATCGATCTTTAGATTTGAAGAGCATGATATTTATCTTCCAATGGTAACCCTTGAAGAGCTAGACAACGGTAAAAAAGGCCTTACCGAGGTCGCAAGAAATGCTCGACAAACAAGTCGGTATTTGGAGGAGGTTATGGGGTCAGGTCTCGCTAATATTGAGTTGGGATTTCCACTTATGTCGGAAACGAATAATCATGTTTCTGGTCGATTATTTCTTCAAACAGACCCCATTGAATTCGATCTACCAATGCTGGCTGGAAGTAAGGCTGACAATCAAATCCTCAGCGTTGTCTTTAATTTAAAGAAGAAGAATCTTAAGCGCGATGTGATTCTTGTCTCTAAAGATATCAATATTCGCATTAAAGCTCGGGCCCTAGGAATCCTAGCGGAAGATTACTTCAATGACAAAGTCATGGATGACACGGAGTTACTATACTCAGGAATTACTGCTCTTCCAGAAGATTTCTGGGAGCTTCATGGCAAGGCAATGGAGTCATGGCAAGAAGAGGGTAAGATGTTTTATCGAGTCACTGGGCCACTTTGCCAGGATTTATTAGTTAATGAATTTGTCTATTATGAGTTTGATAAACCCTTCCATGCTATCGTCAGAGAGGTTAAGGGAAAGACCGCTACTCTTCAAATTGTTCAGGATCACTCTAATCCAAAATTTAATGTATGGGGAATTAATGCAAGGAATAAGGAACAAAATTTTGCATTAAATTTATTGCTTGATCCTGAGGTTGATTTTGTAACTTTATTAGGTCAAGCAGGCACTGGAAAAACATTGCTAACGCTCGCTGCCGGCCTGCATCAGGTGCTCGACAAAAAAATATACAGCGAAATTATTATGACTCGTGTTACCGTTCCAGTGGGTGAGGACATAGGATTTCTTCCGGGCACTGAGGAAGAGAAAATGACCCCGTGGATGGGGGCATTAGATGATAATCTTGATGTGCTAAATAAAACTGATGAGGATGCAGGTGACTGGGGAAGAGCTGCCACACAGGATTTAATTCGCTCAAGAATTAAAGTGAAGTCTCTTAACTTTATGCGAGGTAGAACCTTCTTAAATAAGTACCTGATTATCGATGAAGCTCAAAATTTGACACCTAAACAAATGAAGACATTAATTACCCGAGCTGGCCCAGGAACTAAGGTTGTCTGTTTAGGAAATATCGCCCAGATAGATACTCCTTACCTTACTGAAGGCAGCTCAGGCCTAACCTACGTTGTCGATCGCTTTAAAGGATGGCAACATAACGGACACATTACCCTCATGCGAGGGGAAAGATCAAGATTGGCGGATCATGCTGCAGAAGCGCTCTGAACCTATAAAAGCTGAAGGCTTTTACTTTTTTCTCACGGCACAATTTCTATCGGCATTAGCAGATAACGCCTTATTGTTTGCTGCAATTGCCCTTCTCTCAAAACTTGAAGCTCCCAACTGGCACCAACCATTATTGCTTCAATTCTTTGTGCTTGCCTACATCGTACTCGCTCCTTTTGTGGGTGCTTTTGCAGACTCCAGACCTAAAGGCCAGGTGATGTTTATGTCTAATGGA
>JABMNG010000116.1 GCA_013205275.1 Methylophilales bacterium
ATAATAAATCTATAGTTACACAGCTTGTAGATAATGAAAACCTGATTGGAGCCGACTCAGTCTCCGATGCGCTATCAAAATTAGATGGGCAGAAGATAGTATGGATGATGCTCCCTGCAGGGGAAATTACGGAAATGCAAATTTCAGAACTTATCCCTCAACTAAGTCCCGGAGATATCATTGTTGATGGTGGTAACTCAAACTATAAGCACAGTGTAAAAATGGGGAACATGCTTGCAGAGCATCAAATTGGTTTTATGGATTGTGGAACCTCTGGAGGTGTATGGGGTTTGGATAACGGTTATTGCTTGATGGTTGGTGCAACCCCTGAAGTCGCTAAAGCAGTAGAGCCAGTCCTTCGTGCTTTAGCTGTAACTCCTCAAACTGGATGGCTTCATGCTGGGCCAGTTGGGTCAGGTCATTTTACAAAAATGATTCACAATGGAATTGAGTACGGAATGATGGAGTCCTTCGCTGAAGGGTTGGAGCTTTTAAAGGGTAAAGAAGAGTTTGGACTGGATATCGCTAAGATAACAGAATTATGGCGCCATGGATCGGTTGTTAGAAGTTGGTTGCTTGATTTAACTGCAGAAGCTTTAAAGGCTGATCAAACGCTTGAGGATATTGCCCCATTTGTAGCCGACTCTGGTGAAGGGCGATGGACAGTAGTAGAGTCAATAGAACAAGGTATACCATGCCCTGTATTAACGCTTGCACTCCAAGTAAGATTTAGAAGCCAAGAAAAACAAAAAGGATATGGCTATAAAATATTATCTACAATGAGGAATGCCTTTGGTGGTCACGTGATGAAGAAAAAAGGTTAATTTAACATGGGTGAAAATTCTACATTAGTTCTATTTGGTGCCAGAGGTAATTTAGCTAAGATCAAATTAATTCCTGGCTTATTTCATCTTGATGAGTCGGGTAAATTACCAGAAGGAATGAAGATCTTATCTATTGGTCGTCAGAAGATTGAGGATGATGTCTGGAAAGCTGAAATAAAAGAAATGCTTGACGTTAAATTTAAAAAAAAATATGAGAAAAATGTTTTTGATAGATTTATAGCTAGGAATTTTTATCATGCGAATGAGCCTGAAGATCCTGAAGCTTTCAAAAGGCTGTCGAACAAGTTACTGAACAGTGGAGATTTTTCAAAAAATATAGCATTTTTTCTTTCAGTTCGCCCATCAGACTTTTCAACTATTGTTGATCAGTTAGCAGCAGAAAATTTATTGAAGGAAGATGGGTTCTGGAAAAGAGTTCTTATTGAAAAACCATTTGGGACCAATCTTGAAACTGCGATTGAGCTTCAAAAGTCAATATCAAGACATTTGGCTGAAACTCAAATATATAGAATTGATCATTATTTAGGGAAGTCAGCCCTTCAAAATATTCTAATGACACGCTTTAATAATGCCATTCTTGAGCCTCTCTGGAACAAAAATTATATTGATCATATCCAAATTACCAACCATGAAACATTGGGTGTCGGAGAAAGAACAACATTCTACGACTCAACGGGCGCACTAAGGGATATGATCCAAAGTCATCTATTGCAAATGTTAGCATTGACGGCTATGGAAAAGCCAGCCTCTTTGAATCCAGATGACATAAGAAAAGAAAAAATTAAATTATTAGAATCAATAAATCCCATACCTATTAATGAAATCGAAAAGAATGCATTTCGAGCACAGTATTCAAAGGGTACCTCGAACAGCGAAGGTAATGTTTTGGGTTACCTTGAAGAACTAGGAGATGATAAAAGTGTAGTAGAGACCTATGCTGCCCTCAAGCTATTTATAAATAATGAGAGGTGGAATGGAGTTCCAATATATTTACGAACCGCTAAAAGAATGCATGAAGCGGGAACCTATATATCAATTAAATTCAAAAACAAAGACGACCTTGTTAAGACTGATAAAAGCAATTGGTTGGTAATCAGCATCCAACCAAGAGAAAGCACGCACTTCGAGATCCAAACTAAAACACCGGGTCTTGACGACTCACTTATGAGAACAACAAGGCTTGAGGGTTTGAATAGAATTGATGGGGATGAAACTATAGATTCTTACGAAACTCTGATGTTAGATTTAATGAGCGGAAATCAATCAAGATTTCTTCATATTGATGAGGTTAAAGCTGCCTGGTCATTGGTTGACCCTGTTATTGTGGAATGGGTTAAGGATAAGAATAAAGTGCACCAATACCCTTCTGGAAGCGGTGACCCTATTGAGTCAAAGATAATATTCGAAAATCCTGATCAATTCTGGCGAAAAAGCATCAATAATTAATTAAAAAGAAATAATCTTTTTTATATTGATATACAATGCAAAAAAAGCATCAATTTAAGGACATGAATGTCAATAAAGTCAGATAACTGGATACGAAGGATGGCGATTGAGCATGATATGATTTCGCCATTCGAGCCGGAAATGGTTCGTGAAATTAATAATGAAAAGATCGTATCATATGGAACGTCAAGCTACGGTTATGATATCCGTTGTGCTCCAGAGTTTAAGGTCTTTACAAACATCAACAGCACAATTGTAGACCCGAAAAACTTTGATCCTAATTCATTTGTAGAGTTTAACGACACCTACTGTATTATTCCACCAAATTCATTTGCCCTAGCAAGAACAGTCGAATACTTTAAGATACCAAGAAGCGTTTTAACAGTTTGCGTAGGAAAATCAACCTATGCTCGCTGCGGGATTATTGTGAATGTAACGCCCTTCGAACCAGAATGGGAAGGTTATGTCACTTTAGAATTTAGCAATACAACCCCTTTACCAGCTAAAATTTATGCTGGGGAAGGCTGTGCTCAGGTCCTATTTTTTGAGTCAGATGAAGTTTGTCGAACTTCATATAAGGACCGTAATGGAAAATATCAAGGCCAAGTTGGCGTAACCCTTCCTAAAATATAACTATGAAATTTAACTTCCCAATCATTATTATTGACGAGGACTATAGGTCAGATAACTCATCAGGTCTCGGAATTCGTGTGTTGGCAAAATGCATTGAGAAAGAAGACTTTGAGGTCATCGGAGTTACTAGTTACATTGACTTATCATCATTCGCCCAACAGCAAAGTCGCGCATCCGCATTTATTCTTGCCATCGACGACGAAGAATTTATTGAAGAAAATCCAAAAGCATTGGCTAGTCTTAGTAAGTTTGTAGAAGAGATACGATACAGAAATGAAGAAATACCTATTTTTCTTCATGGAGAAACAAGAACCAGCCGTCATATTCCAAACTCAATTCTTAAGGAATTAAATGGTTTTATTCATATGTATGAAGACACTCCAGAGTTTGTCGCAAAATTCATCGTACGTGAAGCAAAAAATTATCTAGACAGCTTAGCCCCACCATTCTTTAAAGCTCTTACTCATTACGCCATGGATGGCTCATACTCATGGCACTGCCCTGGTCATTCCGGTGGTGTAGCTTTTCTTAAATCTCCCGTAGGTCAAATGTTTCATCAATTCTTTGGTGAAAATATGCTCCGCGCGGACGTTTGTAACGCTGTTGCAGAGTTAGGTCAGCTGCTTGACCATACTGGCCCGGTCGAAGCATCTGAAAAAAATGCCGCTAGGATTTATAAGGCAGATCATTGTTACTTTGTTACAAATGGGACCTCTACGTCAAATAAAATGGTTTGGAATTACACAGTAGCGCCAGATGATATTGTAATTGTTGATAGAAATTGTCATAAATCAGTACTGCATGCAATTATTATGACGGGCGCAATACCTATTTTCCTAATGCCGACTAGAAATCATTTTGGAATTATTGGGCCAATACCGAAGGAAGAATTTAGCTGGGATCGGATTAAAGAAAAAA
The DNA here is from genome assembly GCA_013205275.1 of Methylophilales bacterium. Classification (GTDB taxonomy): domain Bacteria; phylum Pseudomonadota; class Gammaproteobacteria; order Burkholderiales; family Methylophilaceae; genus BACL14. The sequence continues at coordinate 3,843 of JABMNG010000116.1, forward strand.
TAGAAAATAATCCTTTTATTAAAGATAAAAGTGCTAAGCCCAGAGTTTTAACAATAACTCAATCGACTTATGACGGCATACTTTACAACGTTGAAGAGATTAAAGAATTGCTAGATGGAAAAATAGATGTACTTCACTTCGATGAAGCTTGGTTACCTCATGCCTCATTCCATGACTTCTATGGAGACTATCATGCCATAGGAGCAGATCGACCTAGATGCTCTGAAAGCCTTATTTTTTCTACGCAATCAACACACAAACTATTAGCTGGTTTAAGCCAGGCATCGCAAATTTTGGTACAAGATGCATTAATGAATAAACTAGACAAAGAATTATTTAATGAGTCTTATTTAATGCACAGCTCAACAAGTCCACAATATTCGATTATTGCAAGCTGTGATGTCGCCGCAGCAATGATGGATGAGCCAGGTGGAACGGCACTAGTAGAAGAGTCAATTATGGAGGCACTTGATTTTAGGCGCGCCATGAGAAAAGTAGATCAAGAATGGGGTGATGATTGGTGGTTTAAAGTTTGGGGGCCTGATGATCTCTCAGAAGAGGGTATTGAGGAAAGAGCTGCTTGGATGTTAAATAACAATGATAAGTGGCATGGCTTTGGTAAGTTAGCACCTAATTTCAATATGCTTGACCCAATAAAGGCTACTATTATTACTCCGGGGTTGAATGTTGAAGGTGAATTCGATAGTAATTTTGGTATTCCTGCAGTAATTGTTACAAAGTACCTTGCTGAGCACGGAATTATTGTTGAAAAAACAGGTTTATATTCATTTTTTATTATGTTTACTATTGGTATTACAAAAGGCAGATGGAATACATTGGTCGCAGCACTCCAACAGTTCAAGGATGATTACAACAAAAATCAACCTATTTGGAAGGTGCTTCCTGATTTCAGTCAGAAATATCCAAAATATGAAAATATTGGACTTAAGGATTTGTCAGACCAAATTCACACAGTTTTTAAAGACAATGATATTGCTCGGCTTACAACTGAAATGTACCTTTCTAATATGATTCCCGCAATGAAGCCGGCAACTGCTTTTGCAAAAATGGCTCACAAAAGAATTGAAAGGGTTCCAATTGATGACCTAGAAGGCAGGATCACCGCTGTCCTTTTAACTCCTTATCCGCCTGGAATTCCACTATTAGTTCCTGGCGAGCGTTTCAATAAAATTATTGTTGATTATCTTAAATTTGCAAGGTCATTTAATGATAAATTTCCTGGATTTGAGTCAGACAATCACGGCTTAATTAAGAACCATATCGATGGAAAACTCACCTACTATGTAGATTGCGTTATAGACGAGTAGTTTTTTTAATAAGGTCTACAAAGCAATAGTCTATATTATCCACAGTTTTTCCAGGGACTGATTCTGCTACTACCCATTCATCCTTACGATATTTCGGAAAAAATGCATCTCCATCAATGAAAAGACTTACCTCTGTTAAATATAAATGAGTTGCGATAGGCATAGCCATCTCGTAAATTTGCTCCCCGCCAATAATAAAAATATTAGGCTGGTCACTAGTTATATTAATCGCCTCTTCGAGAGAATTAACAATTGTTACCCCATTAATCGTCAAATCTCTATTCCTTGAAATCACTATGTTTTGTCGATCCTTAAGGGGTTTACCAATAGAGTCGAATGTTTTTCTACCCATAATAATAGGATGATTTATTGTTAATTTTTTAAATCGCTTAAGATCATCTGATATATGCCAGGGCAGCGTATTATCAATACCGATAACATTATTTTTTGACATTGCAGCAATGACTGATATTTTTCTCATTAAACGGCTACGGAGCCCTTAATAAGAGGGTGCGGATCATAACCACCTAATTCAAAATCTTTATACTCAAAATCAAAAATATTATCAACTTTAGAATTAATTTTCATAATTGGTAATAGCTTTGGTGGTCTTAATAGCTGCTCATTAACCTGCTCAATATGGTTTAAATAAATATGAGCGTCGCCTAGTGTATGGATAAAGTCCCCTACTTTTAAGTTACAAACGTGAGCTATCATCATTGTTAGTAGAGCATATGAGGCTATATTAAAAGGTACACCTAAGAAAATATCCGCACTACGTTGATATAGTTGACATGACAATCTTCCGTCAGCTACATAGAATTGAAAAAAAGCATGGCAAGGCGGTAGCTTCATATTTTCAATATCACCAACATTCCATGCTGACACTATTAGGCGACGCGAATCAGGGTTGTTTTTAATTTGACTTATTAACACCGATATCTGGTCAATTGATTGATTGTTAGATGATGTCCAGCTCCTCCATTGATGACCATAAACAGGACCTAGATTTCCATCAGCATCTGCCCAATCGTTCCATATAGAAACGCCGTTATCTTGAAGATACTTAATATTAGTATTGCCGGACAAAAACCATAGAAGCTCGTGAATAACAGACTTTAAATGAATTTTTTTTGTTGTTAATAAAGGAAACCCAGCCTCCAAATCAAATCTCATTTGATAACCAAAAATAGAAAGCGTTCCTGTACCCGTTCTATCTTCTTTTTTTTCACCCTGCGTTATTACATGATTTAACAGATCTAGGTATTGCTTCATTTAGGTATTTTCTCGAATGAAGCTCTTGATGGCCTCCACGTCATTGTTAAAAACCTCAAATTCCTGATCTAGTAACTCTATATCTTTTAATGCAGAAGGCCTTTGTGGTTTTATCCCAATCGCTTCAATGATTGATTCCTCGAATTTAATTGGCAATGCTGTTTCCAGAGCTAACATGGGAACATTGATATCGAAATGATCAAGCGCAGCTTTAATACCATCTGCGGTATGAGTGTCAATGATAATATCAAAACGCTTGAAATAATTAGCAATTAATGAAATTCTATTTTCATGCTTACTAGATGACGAGATAAAGCCAAAAGAACCGATACGTTGAAACTCATCCGGAGTTAAACTAAAAGCACCCCCTTGATCAATTTTCTTCCAATAAGCAGATAATTTATTAGGGTCTCTTTGTAATAAATCAAAAATAAATCGCTCAAAATTTGATGCCTTGGAAATATCCATAGATGGGCTCGAAGTTTGAAATGTATTTTCTGATGTGCGTGGTTGATAATTTCCGGTCTTAAAAAACTCATCTAAAACATCATTCTCATTTGTGGCGACGACCAGATTTCTAATTGGTAAACCAGTCATTCGAGCGATATGACCGGCACAAATGTTACCAAAATTTCCGGTTGGGACAGTGAAGTCAACCTGTGTCTGATTATCTGATGTGACATCAAAATAGCCTTTAAAGTAATAGACTACTTGGGCTAATATTCTTCCCCAGTTAATTGAATTCACGGCACCAATTTTATTTTCTGCCTTAAAATCTAGGTCGTTTGATACCGCCTTAACAATATCTTGGCAATCATCAAATACACCCTTAATAGCTATATTAAATATATTTTTATCTTTTAGGCTGAACATTTGAGCGGCCTGGAATGCGCTCATCTTCTGATAAGGTGATAACATAAAGACCTTTATTCCCTTTTTTCCTCTCATTGCATATTCTGCAGCAGATCCAGTATCGCCTGATGTTGCACCAAGGATATTCAAGGTTCTATTTTTCTTACTCAGAAGATATTCAAATGTGTGCCCTAGGAACTGCATAGCTATGTCCTTAAAAGCTAATGTTGGCCCATTTGACAATGAGAGCAAATAAAAATTATTTTCTAGCTTTAAGGTTGGTGTTATTTCGCTAGGATCCTGACTCTCCCTGCTATAACCATAAACGTCCGCAGTATATGTTTTATCAACAATCACCCTTAAATCACATTCCGGAATGTCATCTATAAATCTTTTAAAGATAAAAAATGCTAGGTCTGGATAAGACATACTCCGCATTTCTGCGAGATCACTTTCATTAAACTTAGGATATTGTTCTGGTAAATAGAGTCCACCATCTGGCGCTAGGCCACCAAGAAGAACTTCAGAAAAATTTAATTTTGGCGATTGTCCTCTAGTTGAGATATACATCATATTTTTATATCTTTCTTTGATTTATTTATTTATTTAATGATTCAATTCGGATTTTAATTATTTTATTTTTATTTTCCGGAAGCGACTCAATTTCATTGATAATTTTATTCATAACTTCTTCGATTACTGGGGATGTAATCAGAATAATATCTACATCTTTTGCATTCTCTTCCACTTCTTTTTGTGTCATGGCATCAATGGAAATTGAGTGCTTAGCAAATATACTTGTTATCCTCGCGAGCAATCCTGTCATATTGGACATAGTCATTCTGAGATAGTACTCACTTATAACCTCATTGATATTTAACAAGCGCTTAGGTTTGATATGTTCTGGTTTAAACCCAAGAACAGGCACTCTTTCTTCTGAATTTATTTCAGATTGTCTAATAATGTCAATAATGTCTGCTACAACTGAACTTGCAGTCGCCTCTGAACCAGCACCCGCGCCGTAATAAAGAGTAGGTCCAACCATATTACCTTTTACAAGCACAGCATTCATAGGGCCGTTAACGTTAGCAACGAGACGTTTTTCTGGGACAAGTGTGGGGTGAACTCTTAGCTCCACTGCATCTTCATGGCACTTGGTAATTGCTAATAACTTAATCCGGTAGCCAAGCTCTTCTGCGTAACCTATATCAATGCTATCAAGGCTACTGATACCTTCAATGTATACGGCGTCGAAGTTTATTGGTATACCAAATGAGACCGATGCTAGGATTGTTAATTTATGAGCGGCATCAATACCTTCAATATCAAATGTTGGATCAGCTTCTGCAAAGCCTAATTCTTGAGCTTGTTTAAGTGCGGTTTGAAAACTTAGTCTATTTTCTCTCATTTCCGTTAATATATAATTGGTTGTGCCATTAATAATGCCTGCCACCCACTCAATTTTATTTCCAACTAAACCTTCACGAATAGCCTTAATAATAGGGATGCCGCCAGCTACTGATGCTTCGAAGGCTAATATGACATTATTGGACTTTGCTAAAGCCACCAACTCTTCCCCGTGTATTGCAATCAATGCTTTATTGGCAGTAACTACATGCTTTCCATTTTTAATTGCCCGAACTACTAAATCTTTTGAAACAGTAGTGCCACCAATCAGTTCCACAATAATATCAATAGTGTCATCATCAACTAATTGAAATGCATCACTAAAAATCTTGGTATCATCACTAACAACCTTCTTCGCCAGCTCTACATTCATGTCTGCGACATGTGAGATTGATACTTGTTTACCAGTTTTCCGAGTAATTTCTTCAGCATTATCATGAAGAACTTTGTATGTACCGCCGCCAACCGTGCCAATACCAATTAATCCAATGTTTACCTTATTTTTCATTATTTTTTTCTATATTCCTCGAGATAATCTGCTAGGCGCTCTATGGCTTCTTTAAGTTCATCTTCATTAGGTAAAAATACCAATCGAATATGATTTTGATCATCCCAATTAAATCCTGTGCCTTGAACCACCAAAACTTTTTTTTGAATAAGGATATCAAGAATAAATTTTTGATCATCCTCAATTCGATACATATTAGGGTCTAATTTAGGAAATAGATACATCGCAGCAGGTGGCTTTACGCATGTAACACCAGGTATGGATGTAATCATATTATAGGCCAATTCTCTTTGCTTAAATAATCTTCCTGTAGGGGCCACTAAATCCTTAATACTTTGATAACCGCCTAATGCTGTTTGTATAGCAAGTTGGCCTGGGACATTAGCACAGAGTCTCATGGAGGCCAGCATATTTAAGCCTTCTAGATAATCTACAGCCATCTCTTTATTGCCAGAGATCACAAGCCAACCAGCTCTGTAACCACACGCCCTGTAATTCTTTGATAAACCATTTAAAGTAATAAACAAGACATCATCAGCAAAGGAGGCAATTGAATTGTGATGGCTATCATCATACAAAACCTTATCGTAAATTTCATCAGCAAAAATTATTAAATTATTTTTTCGCGCAACCTCAATAATTTCTTTTAAAAGGGCATCTGAATAAAGTGCTCCAGTTGGATTGTTGGGATTAATTACTACAATCGCACGGGTCTTTGAGGTAATTTTTGATTCAATATCATTAATATCCGGAAACCAGTCTGCAGACTCGTCACATACATAGTGAACAGGATTTCCTCCCGCAAGTGTCACTGCCGCAGTCCATAGTGGGTAATCAGGCTTAGGGATAAGAACCTCATCATCATTATTAATTAGCCCTTGCATAGACATAACGATCAACTCAGAAACGCCATTTCCAATGATGATGTCGTCGACATTAACGTTCTTGATGTTTTTTTGTTGCGTGTAATGCATAATTGCTTTTCTAGGCTCAAAAAATCCTTGGCTTTCTGTATAACCTGAAGCGCGACCCATATTCCTAATAACATCCTGGGTGATTTCATCTGGTGCATCAAAGCCAAAAGCAGCGGGATTGCCTATATTTAACTTTATAATTCGATGACCTTCCTCTTCCATCTTTTTTGAATGAGCAAGCACTGGTCCACGGATGTCATAACATACGTTATTTAACTTTTTAGATTTAAGAACTGGTGTCAAAATAGTATAGCCAATTAAGTTTAAAAATTATGTGTTATCTTACCTTTCTATTAGAATTAAGCCAATGGAAGCCAATAAAAAAATCTGTCTAAACTATGAAATTTCACGAAATTAAATCAGACGAAATTAATCTAATAACGGCTTATTCAGACAGCTCTGTCTCAATTGGCAATAAAATAATCACTCAGAGCTCAGTCATCTTTCCTGAGACCTTAATCCAAAATATTCTTATTGACGAAATAGATGATTTAAAGCAAAAAAAAATAAATGAAATCTTTGATTATTCACCAGAAATTATTTTAATTGGCAGTGTTAAACCACAAAAAATTACTGGCCCAGACCAATTTAAAAATTTTAATGATAAAAATATTTCAGTTGAAGTGATGGATTTAAAGGCTGCTTGCAGAACTTTCAATATCTTGATTTCTGAGCAGCGGAAAGTTGCTTTATTGCTAATATTCTAACTAGAGATATTTTGTGGAAAAAATTAGAGAGGCATTTACCCCTCCAAACCCAAAGCTATTAGACATAGAGGTTTGAATTTTTTGTTGCTTTATTTCGAGCAGAATTGGCAAGCCCTCACCCGCTGGATCAACTTCATCTATATTAAGAGATGGGGTTAAGAATCCTTTGTTCATCATAATTAAACTATAAATGGCCTCGTTCGAACCTGCGGCTCCCAGCGCATGACCAGACAAAGATTTCGTTGAGGCAATGGCAGGAATTTTTCCAAATTCATTCTTTCCAAATACCGACCTAATAGCATCAAGCTCCACGGAGTCTCCAACTGGAGTACTAGTTCCATGAGCATTAATGTAATCAACGTCGAGAGTCTCTTTTTCCAACAAGGCCATTCTCATGCAGCGTTGCGCACCTTCACCGCTTGGGGCAACCATATCATGACCGTCTGATGTAGCGCCGTAACCAACTAGCTCAGCGTAGATTTTAGCACCTCGTTTTTTAGCATGTTCATATTCTTCCAGGATGAGAATGCTACCACCCCCAGAAATCACAAAGCCGTCCCTATTAACGTCAAAAGTTCTTGAAGCTTTTTCTGGCTCTGCGTTATATTTTGAAGACATTGCGCCCATCGCATCAAATAAATAACTCATTGTCCAATGCTCTTCCTCGGCGCCACCTGCAAAAATAATGTCTTGTTTACCCATCTGTATCTGCTCATAAGCGTTACCTATGCAATGGGCGCTTGTTGAGCATGCAGAAGTTATTGCATAATTAATTCCCTTAATTTTTGCCCCTGTCGCCAAGCAGGCTGAAACACCATTAGACATTGTCTTTGTAACCATATAAGGCCCTACCCTTCGAATGCCTTTCTCTTTAAGGGTATCAGTTCCCTGCAACATGCTTTCTGTTGAGGTCCCACCAGCACCAACAATAATACCTGTCCTTATATTGGAAACCTGATCTTCGGATAGGTTTGCATCAGCAATTGCTTCTTGCATAGCGATCCAGGCGTAAGCATGTCCCTTTGCCATAAAACGTAATAATTTTCTGTCAATTAATTCTTCGACATTGATATTAATTGATCCTGCGACCTGCGACCTTAGCCCGTGAGCCTCGTATTCTGGCTGAAATGTAATTCCGGATTTAGCATACCGAAGACTTTCCTCTACCTCAGGAACGTTATTCCCCAAGCTAGAGACAATCCCCATTCCTGTAATAACAACTCTTTTCAATTAGATATCCTTTTTCAATACTTAGAAATTATCTGTTGTGGTAAATAATCCCACCTTAAGGTCTGTTGCATGGTATATAACACGTCCATCAACTTCCATTCTGGCATCCGCAATACCCATTACAAGCTTCCTAATAATAACGCGCTTCAAATCAATAATATATGTAATTTTTTTGGCTGTTGGTAGTACCTGACCAGTAAATTTAACTTCACCACTTCCTAAGGCGCGACCTCTTCCTTGCCCACCTTTCCACCCTAAATAAAAGCCGACTAACTGCCACATAGCATCAAGACCAAGACATCCTGGCATAACAGGATCGCCCGCAAAATGACATTGAAAAAACCATAAATCTTTATTTACATCCATTTCAGCAGTGATCTGACCATTACCGAACGCCCCACCATCTTCATCAATATTAATAATTCGATCGAACATCAGCATAGGCGGTAATGGCAGTTGCGCATTGTTTTCACCAAACAATTCGCCTCGGCCACATGCAATAAGATCTTCATTTGTATAGCTATTTTTTTTCATGGTTTCGTGTTCTATAAAAATCTAAATGTTAACTTTACCAAAAACTTTATCTAGATTATAGTTAAAAAATCTTTCGTAATTTCTTAGGAATATATCACAATGAGCGACCAAAATCTGGCTGAATGGCGAAAACTTGCTCTAACTTTAGAGGAAGAAGTTAATAAGGTAATCGTCGGGCAAGAAAGCCCCGTAAAATTAATTACAACCTCTA
>JABMNG010000117.1 GCA_013205275.1 Methylophilales bacterium
CACACCTAAAATGACAGCAATAGCTAGGTCAGCAATAATAGTTACCCCTCCCACCAACAAGCCTACAAATATGTCCTCTCTGGGTATTTTCCCAAAAAGCCTTAAACTTCCCCACTCAAATGTTTTTTCAGCAACGACAAACATAACGCCAATCAGAGCGGCCAGTGGAATTAATTCGATCCATTCAGACAGGAATAAAATAAATGCCGCCAGGAATAGGGCGGTGGCAATCCCAGAAAGCCTTCTAAGAGCTCCATTGTTTATATTAATCATACTTTGTCCAATCATGGCACACCCACCCATGCCACCAAAGAAACCAGTGATAATATTTGCGAAGCCTTGAGCCATTGACTCTTTATTGGGTTTGCCTCGTGTATCAGTCATGTCGTCAATTAGGTTTAATGTCAGCAGGGTTTCAATTAATCCGATGCATGCCAACAGGAATGCATACGGGAGGATTATCTTTATGGTTTCCAAATTATATGCAATGTCTGGAATTCTAAATGATGGAATATTTCCAGCAATTGAGCCTAGATCACCTACAGTTTTGGTATCCAACCCAAAGAAAATTACCCCACTTGAAACAATAAAAATTGAGGCCAAAGAAGAAGGTATTGCTTTTGTAATTTTTGGAAACAAATAGATGATTGCAACAGTCAGCCCCGTTAATCCCAACATCGTATAGAGTGAGGTGCCGGTCATCCAAACCTTAACACCGTCAGGATTTAATTCTTTAAAGTGCCCGAATTGCGCGAGAAAAATGACAATGGCTAAACCGTTAACAAAACCTAGCATCACAGGATAAGGGACCATTCGAATATATTTTCCAAGTCGTAACAAGGCAAAGGCAGTTTGGAGGATACCCATTAAGATTACCGTTGCAAATAAATACTCAACACCGTGTTGTGCGACAAGCGCAACCATAACTACTGCGAGAGCGCCCGTGGCTCCCGATATCATTCCTGGCCGACCACCAAACACAGAGGTAATTAAGCAGACAATAATTGCTGCATACAAACCCGTCAGCGGTGAGACATGAGCAATTAATGCAAATGCAATAGCTTCCGGGACCATGGCTAATGCGACGGTAAGACCGCTTAATAAGTTAGTTTTTATTTCAGGTAAGCTCATGTTAAATATCATTATTAAATATTTGCCTTATCGAGATTTTGGATTTAAATTACAGAAAGGATGACAATCTACCACACTCTTTATCTATGAAAAAATTCTGCTGTTTATTTTTAGGGTGTTTATTCGCAAACGTAGCTCTCAATACGAGTGAGTTGTCTGCTAAAGAAATTCTTTATAAAGAATTTCCAGGAAGAACAAATCCATTTTTAGCGATAAAAAAATGTGAAGAAATTCAATCTATCGATGGCGTGGACTTCTGCATTCAAAAATCGAACATAACCCTTAACTCTTGTGGGCCTACAACTGACTGGCCATGCATGGATGAGGCAGGATGTCTTGAGATTAATAAATTTATTGAAAGTCCGAAATAAAGCCAACCTAGTAATAATTAACTACCTTTTCTTATTCGGCAGGACTTATCTCATCATAGATTTTTTGCAGCATGGCAATTCTTGATAGCGGAGACTCAAGACTCATTCGACCAATGATTCCTTGTCGGTAATCATTAAGAAAAGTCACGGCCGCTTTATGAAGGTCGAGCTCGCCCTTTTTAAGGATAAATTTTCGTGCGCCTGCCAGATGCTCTAAAAATTTTTCGTCCGTTGGAAATGGAAGGGTTATTTTATAGTGCTTGGCCAAGATGTCTGGATAAAGTTCTTTGATAGTATCGTATAAAGTCAAAGCAGTTTCTAATTCATCGTAAGCATTTATACCGATTGAATGAGATGCTGCCAGAAAGATACCGTCAAGCTCATTGGTAATTTTTGGCCACATCATACCCGGGGTATCGGTGAGCACCATATGATCATTGAGTTCAATGCGCTGTTGCATTTTGGTCACGGCAGGTTCATTTCCAACCTTTGCAATTCGTTTATTCTTTAAGGCATTAATGATTGTCGACTTACCTACGTTTGGGACTCCCATAATAAGCATACGTAAAGGCTTAACGGGTGTTCCGCGATGTGGCGCTAGCTTCTGACAGACGGCTAATATTTTTTTGACTTCCCTAACGTCTTTTGCAGACAATGTAATCGCGGCTGTTTTGGGTTGTTGATTAAAATAATTTAACCATTGCGCGGTGACCTGTGGATCAGCTAAGTCTGATTTATTTAAGATTTTAAGGTGCGGGCGCTGCCTTGCCTGCCTTAAGGATTGAATCATAGGGTTTGTTGAGCTTCCCGGAATTCTGGCATCTAAGACCTCAATCACGAGATCATTAAACTCCATCGCTTCCTCAGCCTTTTTTTTGGCGGACGTCATGTGCCCCGGATACCACTGAATACTCATATTTACCTTTAAAAAAACGTGCAATTCGAATTATGACTCATTTGACTTTGAGGTAAACTATACCCATGCAGCCTATAGAAGAAATAAAACCTCAACAATCCATCGAGCTATTGAAGTCTCTTCATATTTTAACGCGTGATGGCAAAGTTAATCAGGATTCCCGCAGAAAGCTAAAGCAGGTTTACCACCTCTATCAATTCATTGAGCCCATTTTAACTGAGATTAAAGAGATTAAAGAAGATTATCTTCTGGTTGATCATGGCGCAGGGAAATCTTACCTAGGCTTTATCTTGTATGACCTCTTTGTAAAGCTCTCCCAAGGGAGAGTTATTGGAGTCGAGTTCAACCAAAAATTAATCGACCAATCGGAAAAACTTGCAAGGGAATTGAAATTTGAGCGGCTGTCTTTTTTAACCAGCGACATTAATAGTTCGGCTAATTTAATTGATAGCCCTGTTGATATTGTGACGGCTTTGCATGCCTGCGATACAGCAACAGACGACGCCCTTCATTTTGGGCTTAATAAGAAAGCCGCTTACATCATCGTAATTCCTTGTTGCCAGGCTGAGGTCGCAAGCCACCTTAAGAAAAATAAAGCCCAGTCTCTTAAGATGCCCTTAGCGGAACTTTGGCGTCATGGTATTCACACGCGAGAAATGGGCAGTCATTTAACAAATGTCTTGCGTTGTTTACTTTTGGAGTCGCAAGGCTACCAAGTGACCGTGACAGAATTAGTGGGGTGGGAGCACTCTATGAAGAATGAGTTAATCATTGCCAAAAGAACCGGTGATAAAAAAGGCAACGCAACAGAGCGCATAGAAAAAATATTGCATGAATTTAATCTAGAGGCGTTAAAATCCAGATTTTTAATATAAGTATGAATGGAGTAAATATGAAAATTTCTAACTCAGTCATTTGTATAGCTTTAGGCTTTTCATTTGTCAGTACGGTGATGGCTCATGAAGGCCATGTTAAAAATGATTTTAGCGGTATTTATGATTGCCATGGTATGGACGCGAGCGAAGGCCACTTCATGGGAAAAGTTACTATCACCCTGCAACCGAAACACAGTAAAGACAATGAGGTAAGTTACACCTATCTGTTGGAGGTGCCTGGTTTCGGTTCTTACAAAGGATTTGCCGCGGCCCAAGGAATGGATGCAGCAATATACTTTGCGTTAGATGATAAAACTAATGAGGACTACGGCGTCGGGATTGCAAAATTTTACAAGGAAGAAGGCGGCCCTCTGCAATTTCACAAATATTATTTTGAGCCAGGTTACAAGGGTGGCAATACCGGAACAGAAGACTGTATCAGGCAAGAAAAGAATTAGGTGAGCCAAGATCACAAGCCCAGTATCTGATAACGGAGTCCCGCCCATCCATTTTCCTGTCGACCTGCCGGTCAGCCAGCGACTCGAGGACATTAAAAATTGCATATTTGAAAATCAAGTCACAATTCTTTGCGGAGAAACAGGCTCTGGAAAAACAACCCAACTCCCTAAAATCTGTTTGGCGCTGGGCAGGGGGCGTAAGAAAATTATTGGCCATACCCAGCCTAGAAGAATTGCCGCTCGATCGGTTGCGACAAGAATCGCAGAAGAAATTAATACACCCTTAGGTGAGGTAGTGGGATTTAAGGTGAGATTTACCGATAAGGTTAGCCAAAGAACCTCAATTAAGGTTATGACGGACGGCATTTTACTGGCTGAAACTCAGAAGGATCCAGAGCTAAGACAATACGACACACTTATCATTGACGAGGCCCATGAGCGGAACCTCAATATTGATTTTTTGCTTGG
>JABMNG010000118.1 GCA_013205275.1 Methylophilales bacterium
GAAAAAAAAGACTGCTTCAGGTCGAATAATTGCAGTGATTGAACCAAGATCTAACACCATGAAATTAGGTGCCATGAAAACCAGCTTACTTGAAAGCCTTAAAATAGCAGATGCAATCTTTTGCTATGCCCATAATTTATCATGGGATGCTAGCAGCTTATTTAAGGACTCTCTAAATACTCACGTAAATGACAATGTTGATAGTCTTGCAGAGAAAATTGTGCAATTTGTTCAAAGTGGGGATAAGATTATATTTATGAGTAACGGAAGCTTTTCAGGGCTCCAATCTAAGGTGGCCGAAGCACTTAATCATGAATAATGCCATGAGTAATTATTTCAATAATATTTATTTATTCATGGCTCTCATCGCCTCAATGATCATCCATCTGGTATTACTAATTGTCGCTGATTTAACATATAATCACCGGGATTTTTTGAGCCCAGTAGCCGATATTGAAATTAACCTTATACGTCAGCTGCCTAAAAATACTATCAATGAATCTGTAATCGTCCCTATACAGCCAATACAAAAGGATTTATCTGCCTCAAAATCAACTACTCTAAAGAGCCGTTCGGCACCTAAAAAAATTATTACCTCTAAATCTCAGACCGAACTAAATGTACCTAAACCAGAGAAGAATCCCCGTAACGCTCATGAATTGAAAAAAGAGGCGGCATCAGTTAAGGCTGATCCATCCCCTAAAAAAATAATCACCATTAACTCCAATCAAATTCTTGAGCAAATAAGACAAACAACCTCTGCTAATTTTGAAAATAATAAAAGTAGTTTGAGAAGCAAAACAATTTCTGCAACGACTACTGATTATGAATATAGGCTTTATTTCGAGGCTTGGCGTCAAAAAGTAGAAAGAATCGGAGCACTTAATTATCCTGAAGCAGCAAAATCTGGAATTTTAGGAGCGCTCCGTTTAACTGTTTTATTAAATCCAGATGGCGATATTGATAATATCCTTATTGATAAAAGCTCTGGGCATTCCGAATTAGACGAGGCCGCAATTTCCATTGTTAAAATGGGAGCGCCTTATTCGAAATTCTCCAACAGAATGAAAAATGAGGTGGATATTATCAAAATCACACGCACCTGGAAATTTACAGATCAAAATCAATTCTCCACTCAATAATTATGAACCACTATAAATATCATATTTTCTTTTGTCTCAATCAACGAGAAAATGGGGAGCAATGTTGTTCAGACTTTAATGCCGAAGCCATTTTTACTTATATGAAAAAGAAGGTAAAAAGTATGGGCCTTAATGGTCCAGGTAATGTTCGTGTCAACCGTGGTGGGTGTTTTGATCGCTGTCACGAAGGTCCATTATTGGTAATTTATCCAGAAGCCATTTGGTATCAATATATCGATGAATCGGATATTGATGAAATCATTAACCAGCACATCATTCAAGGCAATATTGTTAAGCGATTAGCTGTCTAGGCTTTTTTTAATTTTTGCTATTAAAATAGCACTTTCTTTTTCGGGGAGCTCCTTCTCTTTAAATCTTTTTGGGCTAGACCAAACACTGTCAGGAAAATGATTGTCATCTTGATAACGTGGAATAATATGCCAATGTAAATGGGGGGTGATGTTGCCCAGCGATGCTAAATTAATTTTTTTAGGCTTTAAATGGTCTCTTAAAATTCCCTCAATAGTCATGAGTATCTTCATCATAGCCTGTTGTTTTGATGCTGTGAGATCAGTCATTTCCTTAATATGATCCTTTACCTCAACCCTGCAATAGCCTGGGTAGGATTGATCATTAATTAATATAACCCGAAAATATTTGTCATCCCAAATAAGGGGATATCTTGAAGGTTGGCATAGCGGGCAATTTTTTTGAGCGTTCATCATACTATCCTTACTCCCATTCCATCTTAGGATAAATCATATTAATATTTCGTGCATTCTGAATGTCAAAAAGTAACCATTTTGAGTATTCCATTCTGGCGACAACATTAATGGCTGTCTGCAAGTCTTGTCCTTGGTCAATTGATGTTCTAATTCCATCTCTCAAGACTATTAGATAATGCCTTATCTTTTCCCAAGCCAACTTTGTTTCTTGTGTTGGCGTTCCATGACCTGGTATTAGTAAATTAAATTTCATGTCCATGAGGGAATTAAGAACTTTGATAAATCCATGAATGTCACCATCAATCACTGGGGTTCTCTCAATAAATAATAGATCTCCTGTCCAGAGAGTTGATGTATTAAGGTCTTCGACAGTCACGTCGGTGTTTGTATGGGCCAACGGATAAGCCGTTATTTTTATTGGTCGTGCTCCCAAATCTATTTCAATAGATTTAGATTCTTCAATTAAGATATTAGGGAAAACTTGTATTGTTTTATCTGGAGGAATATTTAAATATTTTTGGTTTGTTTTTTCGTAAAATTCTTTTCTAATTCTCATGGCGTCGGGTAGGTTTTTATGTCCAATAAAATCAGCGCCCTCTTTAATAAAAGCTACATTTCCGTAGATATGATCAAGATGCACATGAGTATTAATTACATACCGAATAGGAAGATCAGTTTTCTTATGAATTTCTGCCAGCAAAGCATCACCGATAGACTCACTTCCACCAGTGTCAATGACGGCTACACTTGTCTTGCCAACAATAAACCCAATATTACAGATATCTCCTTGATAGCCTTCATCGACATCTTTATGTTGGCCTTGGTGAACAAAGACTCCAGGGGCCACCTCTTTAATGGCTAACGCCTCTGTTGCTAAAAGACTAAGTGGCAACAGACCTACTAACAAGCAACAAATATAAATAATTGTTTTTTTCATCTTTTCATTTACCCACGAAGGCATTAAACTTAGCTTCATATTACACTTATGATTTAAAAATTAACATTAGGCTCTAACTAAATGGCTAACTCAAAAAAAAATTATTCTTTTCTTTCGAAAACCACACGCTATACGAATATGGCAATTTTTTTGCATTGGCTAATAGGGTTAAGCATTATCTTTATGTTCCTACTAGGCTGGTTCATGGAAGGGCTGCCGAAAGAGGCTCCAAAATCTGCAACTTATGATTTATTTAATTTAGGCCTATACACATGGGAGCTCGCAAGTGAAACCTCACCCCGCTCATTTTATTTCAACTTACATAAATCTATTGGCTTAACATTGTTTGCATTAATTTTATTTCGAGTATTTTGGAGATTTACACACAAACCTCCTGCTTTACTTCCCACAATGAAATCATGGGAAAAAAAACTGGCGGCAGGGGCGCATCATGGACTTTATTTGCTGATGATATTAACGCCATTAGCTGGAATTATTATGTCTGTTGCAAGTAAATATGGCATTAAATGGTTTGGTATTGAAGTGATTCCTGGGTTAGATTTTCCCTCCATAAGGGAGCTGTTTATTGAGTTTCATGAGATATTTGGATTATTAATTGTATTTATTCTGATATTTCATATTGCCGGCGCCCTTAAACATACAATCGTTGATAAAGACGGGACCCTCCGAAGGATGTGGTTTAAATAAACCAAAATTTTGTCTGTTAAACTCTCCACTACCAACCATGACCGTAATATATTCAAGGATAAATACATCTACCCTGTGGTCTCAAGAAGAGCCGGTGGGTTATCATTAGGCATTAATCTTAATACAAACAATGCCTGTAACTGGCAATGTGTCTATTGTGAGGTCCCAAATTTAACGCGAGGAAAACCTGAGCCCATCAACTTAAGTCAGCTTGAAAAAGAGTTAATTTATTGGCTTGATCAAATTGTCCATCAAGACTTTCTAAAAGAGCATACTGAAACAGGCACCTCATTAAAGGACATTGCGTTCTCAGGCAACGGTGAACCAACAGCCGCCAAAGAATTTGGGGCCGCCATCAAAATTGTCATGAAGCAAACACAAAATTTTCAATTGAAAGATAAGGTCTCGATCCGCCTCATAACCAATGGCAGCTATATAAATTTACCGGAAACGCAAAACGCATGGAAGCAACTCAGCGATCATACTAGGGAGATATGGTTTAAAATTGATACCGTTGACTCAATTGAAACTAAAATAATCAATCAGGTTAATCTATCAATAAAATCCGTTACGAGTAATCTTGAGGCTGCTTTGAAAATCTCACCCGTGACGATTCAATCTTGCTTCCTAAAAATTGATGGCCATTTACCTTCTGAGCAATCAATTAATAAATATATTGATTTTATAAAACCTTATGCGAAGGAATTAAAGGGCATTCATCTATATAGCCTTGCACGCCCAACAAAGCAAAATACATCTCTAGTGATAGAAAGGCTATCCGAGTCAGAGTTATCAGCTATTGCTGGTAAAATTAAGCAACTTAATATTCCTGTCTTATCTTTTATATGAGCCACATTAAATCATTTGCCTTACTTTTATCTTTATTAGTCTTAATTACAGGCTGCGAACAAAAGAATGTTGATTGGTCGTCTTATGGGAATAATTTAGAAAATCAACGTTATTCAAAACTAAATCAAATCAATCAACACAATGTTAACAATTTAAAATTAGCATGGCAGTACCAAACAGGGATTAAAGCAAGCTTCCAATCTACCCCGCTTGTTCATGAGGGCATCATGTATGTCTCCCTTCCTTTTAACCACGTCATTGCATTAAATGCTAAAACTGGAAAAGAAATTTGGCGCTATGAGCACGATCGAAA
>JABMNG010000119.1 GCA_013205275.1 Methylophilales bacterium
AAAATGAGTAGGGTGTCTTGGCGATGCAGACCGGATAAGTCAGGCTGCTCTTGGGGAGGCTCGCCATCTGAAGCAGCGCCTTCTCCTCAAACACAACCGCCTCAGCATGGTAAATATTTCTTGCAATGATCTCTAATTTCTCTTTGACCGATGCGTTGTCAGGATAAAGAAGTTTGAGCTTATGGGCGGGCTTGCCTTCGGTTAACGCCATGACTTTGTGGGCAAGTTTTTCGGCACCCTTAGGGCCGTCAGCCCAATGCGTGCAGAGGATTGCCTCGAACCCAAGCTGCTTAACTTTTTCCTGGATGAGCTTAATTTCAGAGGGGGTGTCAGTATTAAACTGGTTGATCGCGACCAGCAGGTTTAGGCCGTAATGCTCATGACAGTTTTTGATGTGCCTTGCGAGGTTCTCGAATCCTTTTTCAAGGGCCTCGGTGTTTTCATGGGCTAGCTCATCCAACTCAAGTCCGCCATGGTATTTTAATGCCTTGATGGTGGCCACAATAACAATTAAGTCGGGCGACAGACCCGTTTGCCGACATTTAATATTGATAAATTTCTCAGCGCCCAGGTCTGCGCCGAAACCTGCTTCGGTGACTACGTAATCGGCAAGATCTAAACCCATTTGGGTCGCGGCATATGAGTTGCACCCGTGCGCGATGTTGGCAAACGGGCCGCCATGAATCAATGCCGGCGTGCCTTCTATCGTCTGCACTAAATTCGGCATGAATGCGTCTTTTAGAAGGGCGGTCATAGCACCTTCCGCCTTTAAGTCCTTAGCCAGAATGGAGGGGGCCTTCGAGTTGATGTTCTTAGCAACTTCAATCTCCCCTATGCGCTCCTTCAAATTTTCTAAAGAGGTCGCCAAACAGAAAATGGCCATCACTTCACTCGCCACCGTAATATCAAAGCCCGTGTCGTAGCTATAGCGCTCATTGGTGATATGCGTTCGCCTCAAGGATCGATCGTTCATGTCTAAACAGCGCTTAAAGGTAATCTGCTCTGGATCAATGCCCAGGCTGTTACCATGATAAATGTGGTTATCAATCAAAGCTGACAGTAAATTATTGGCGGAGGTAATCGCGTGAAAGTCGCCGGTAAAGTGTAGGTTGATATTCTCCATCGGCAACACTTGGGCGTATCCGCCTCCGGTCGCACCGCCTTTCATACCAAAGACCGGTCCTAATGACGGTTCACGAACACAAATTATAGCCTTCTGGTTTAAATGTGAAAGGGCATCCGCTAGGCCAATAGTCGTGGTAGTTTTTCCCTCACCTGCAGGGGTTGGGCTCATGGCGGTCACGAGGATAAGTTTGCTGTGAGTCTTTTTGCTGGCGGTAAGTTTCTGAGGGTTAATTTTTGCAATGTGAGGGCCATATTGGACGAGCGCCTCCTTAGGGATTGCTAATTTTTTAGCAATAACATTGATATCTTCTAGGGTCGCTTGTTGCGCAATTTCTAAATCTGATAGCATGGGGTTCTCCTGAATTATAAATTTTATCTTAACTTAATTTAAATGATTTTAAGGTTAAGTAAAAGTAATAATTAATTAATTTAATAGTAATTTTTACTTAATGATTAAAATTACCCCAAGCATTAAATTGGATACAATAGGATTGTTTTGGGCAGCATAGGACAGTATAGTAACCAAGATTGGTCTCGCTTACCTCCACTAATTTTATTTAAAATTATTCTATTTCTACCTTCTTTTATTAAAAAAAATAGGTTTTATTGGGAGTAACGCAATGTGTCAAAGGCACATCATATTCATTTATATTTTCTATGCCTTTACAAGGCTTAAAAAGGCTGATTCCAATTCTTTTTGCATCCTTGTGTAATGAAGCAAAAAAACGATCGTAAAATCCTTTTCCATAACCTACTCGATAACCTTTAGGATCAAAAGCCAAAAGAGGTGTGATCACAATATCAATAGTATCGTTTTTTTTCCAAATAGGATCAATTGGTTCGGTAATATTGTTTTTTGTTTGTTTTGTTTTAGTATGAGGTCTAAATTCTGCATTTTTTAGTGTCCCGTCTTCAAAGTTACTAACAGGTACAACAACATTGATGTTATTTTTCCAGCAATACTGAATGATGGGTGTCGTGTTTATTTCACCTTTTGAATGGATGGGTAAAAAGCAATGAATACATTCAGGCTTATATTTTTTAATCAGCTCAATAGTGTTTTGAACAATCTGAGATGATTCTTCTTCAAATTTCGAAGCAGATAGTTCTTGACGCTTTTTTAAATACGTTTTTCTAACTATATCTTTTTTCAAAATAATGGCGTGAGAAGAGGACTGCGAATTAAATATAAATAACATTTATTGTCACTCCTTACAATCCTCTGTAACACCATATAAATAACCTATTTATTTCTTAAGTAGCTGTTCCTTATCCGGTGCGTAAGTTTCTTTTGCTGATGGGAATGCTTCTGCATGCACATCTGCTACAAAATGATTTACGGCATCTTTGATAAGGTCGGCTCCATTCATGTATGTTCTTACGAATTTAGGCTTGAAGTCTGTAGAAAATCCTAGCATATCTTGAAAAACCAGTGCTTGTCCATCTACGTCCAATCCTGCTCCGACACCAACTACTGGGATAGAAACTGCGTCTCTAACCTTGGCACCTACGTGCTGTGGAACAGCCTCTAAAACGATTGCTATACATCCAAGCTTATCAAGTTTTTTGGCTTCTTCAATGAGACTAAGCTCACTTTCTATGGTTTTTCCTTGAGCTTTAAATCCACCGATTGCATTGTGG
>JABMNG010000120.1 GCA_013205275.1 Methylophilales bacterium
AAATTTGCGCTTGCACTGTCACATCAAGCGCGGTCGTTGGCTCATCGGCAATTAATAGGTCCGGATTGCATGACATTGCCATGGCAATCATGACACGCTGCCTCTGCCCGCCTGAAAGTTCATCAGGGTAACTATTGACCCTGTCTTGACTAATGGCGACAAGTTTTAGTAACTCACTTACTCGATTGCTTAACTCTTCTCTGGTTAGGTTATGGTGTACCGAAATGGCCTCCTCAATTTGATAGCCAATCGTTAGAACAGGATTAAGAGACGTCATGGGCTCCTGAAAAATCATTGCGATTTCATTGCCTCGTTTTTTTCTCATAGACTCGGCATCAATTTTTCCTAAATCCTCATCGTTAAATGAAATTTTTCCGGTCATTCTAAGTTGAGGTGACAACAGCTTTATAACTGACAAAGCTGTCAGGCTTTTCCCGCTGCCAGACTCCCCCACAATGCAGGTAGTTTTTCCTCGCTGAATATTAAATGAAATTGAATTGACTAATTTTTTTTCAGGTAATAACTCAGGAAAAATACTTAAATTATTGATTTCTAATATATATTTTTTCAATTTTTATAAATTTTCTTTGATGTAACGGCTTATGTTTTCTACTTCAATGGCGCACTGCAACCCTTCATTTCTTAAAAATTTTACTTGTATTTGATTCTTATCTGCCTCTTCATCCCCAATAATTAGGGCAATTTCTGCACCGCTCTTATCCGCTTTTTTCATCTGCGACTTAAAGCTACTCCCCTCGATATTAAGTGAGGTCTTGATATTATTATCCCGGAGCCTCTCAGCCGTTGAAAAAGCTAATAGCCTTGCCTTATCCCCTAAATTAACAATGTAGACCTCCGGGTCTGTGTTGTTTTGAATGGATGAATTTTCCTCTAGCAACAAAATAACCCTCTCAATTCCAATAGCGAAACCAGACGCAGGAGTCGAATTTCCACCGAGGGTCTCAACGAGATAGTCATATCGACCTCCGCCAGCAACTGTTCCTTGGCTTCCAAGGTCATTGGTAATAAATTCAAATACGGTTCGATTATAGTAATCCAAGCCTCTTACCAATCGATGGTTTAACACATAATCAATACCATGAGCGTTTAAGGTCTGACACAATTTGTCAAAATGAGTTCTTGCATCAGCTGAAATTGCATCAATTAATTTAGGGGCTTGATTCAACAGTGTTTGCATTGTTGGATTCTTGCTGTCGAGAATTCTTAGTGGATTTTCGTAAAGCCTTCGTTGACTGTCTTCGTCCAGAACTGATTTATTATCTTCAAAGTACTTAATTAATAGCTCTCTATAAGACTTCCTGTCTATTGGGTCACCGATAGTATTGAGTTCTAACCGAATATTAGACAGGCCTAGGTTTTTCCATAAACGACTTAGGAGGACAATCTGCTCCGCATCAGCATCTGGAGAGTCAATCCCAAAAGTTTCCACACCCAGCTGATGAAATTGACGTTGCCGGCCTTTTTGAACATTTTCATGACGAAACATTGGCCCCCGATAAAATAGTTTAACTGGCCCATTATAGGTCAAGCTATTTTCAATTAAGGCTCTGACACAACCTGCAGTCCCTTCAGGTCTTAGCGTTAATTTATCCTGGTTGAGGGGGTCCTCCCAACTGTACATTTCTTTTTCAACAATATCCGTATGCGTCCCTACACCTTCCACAAAAAGTCCTGTTGGCTCAACAATAGGAAGTCCTATTTCTTGGAAGGCGTATTGATCAAGAACAAGTAAAATCTGTTGCTCAAAGAAACGCCACAACTTTTGTCGCTCCGGCACAACATCATAAAAACCTTTAATCGATTGAAATTTTTTTGTCATTATTATGATGTTCTTTTTTTATATTTACGCTCAATGTATCGAGAAATAATCATCTTAAATTCTAATCCAATATTATCACCTTTTAGGGTGACTGTTTTTTCTCCATCCTCAAAAACAGGGGCCACAGGAATTTCTCCAGTGCCTGGCAAGCTGATACCCAAATTTGCCATTTTAGATTCTCCAGGACCATTTACTACACAGCCCATAACGGCAACCGACATATCCTCCACCCCTTCATAACTTTTTTTCCATTCGGGCATGGACTCACGTAAAAAGTTCTGTATGGTTCCTGCTAATTCCTGAAAATAAGTAGAAGTTGTTCTGCCACATCCTGGGCATGCGGTCACCAAAGGTGTAAATGAGCGTATTCCCATCGTTTGAAGGAGCTCTTGGGCAACGATGACTTCTGTTGTTCTAGATTCACCCGGATTAGGGGTTAAGGACACTCTAATCGTATCTCCAATCCCGTGCTGTAAGAGATACCCCATAGCAGCTGAAGAGGCCACCACTCCTTTTGTGCCTATCCCGGCCTCGGTTAAACCGAGATGAAGGGGGTAGCTGCAACGTTTAGAGAGTTGTGTGTAGACGTTAATCAAATCCTGAACGTCGCTCACTTTACAAGAGACAATAATTTTTTCCTTAGGTAAGCCTAGGTTTTGTGCCATTTCTGCGCTGTCTACTGCTGAACGAATCAATGCCTCTATCATGACGTTATTCGCGGATAAAGGTGTTTTTAGGGCTGCATTTTCATCCATCAGGGCTCCAAGCAATGACTGGTCTAAACTGCCCCAATTTACCCCGATTCGAATGGGCTTATCATAGTCAATGGCTAACTTAATCATGGTCGCAAACTGTTCGTCTCTTCGGCTGCCCTTCCCCACGTTACCAGGATTAATAC
>JABMNG010000121.1 GCA_013205275.1 Methylophilales bacterium
CTCTCGCCCCATGCGACACTATCATTTCTTGTGCCAATATTTGACTCAGAAATTTGTGCTATTCCTGGCTGCAAAGCAAAACTTTCGTTAGACCAATAACCAATTAATTGGTTATGGCTATCATATTTAGGTATTGGGGCGCCTTCATCTGAACCAATACCAACCAATATCCAGTCATTAGCTCCTTGAAACTGTGTTAAATCACGCGTATTGAAGACATGCAATTTTGGCGCTTCTTCACCGTCTGTAAAGTATATAACTTGGGTAGGCTCAGGAAAGCTCCGTATTAGTCTCGAGAGGTTCATGAGTGACTCTCGTATTCGAGTATTGCCAGACCAGGTTGAGCGCCAATCCAAATGATCAATTGTGGTATTGATTGCACTAAAATTTTCACATATTTCTATAGGGGTATAAGTTGCCGCAACACTGACGCCAGCAAACATACCAATACTAACCTTAGTCTTGCAGGGCAGCTGTTCCAAAACGGAGCGAAGTGTGGTCTTCGCATAATCTAGCCGTGATATTTTTTGATTATTTAATATCATATCTTGCGTGTTCATGCTCTGAGAAATATCAACAACAAAGATATAGTTATAGATATCGCGCTTAAAAGGGACTGATGGATTAATTACCGCAATTGTTATCGATAAAACCGTTAAAAAAAGGGTCAGAAGATTTGTATCTTCCTTTAATTTTTTTAAGATAAATTTCATGGAAGGCCGACTGGAATATTTCCCATTATTAGTCCTGGAGAGTCAGATTCACCAACCCCTGGAGTAGGCTCAGACGGAAGCATGGTTAATAGTCGATCAAGATTATGCCTGGTATCCCAGTGCTTATTATTTGCTTTAATAGATTGTATGTATGATTTTTTAGCTTGTCTAAGTAAGTATTCGGCCTCTGGCCTGACATTCATACTGGTGCCGTTAATTAATAGCCCTCTTAAGAAGAATATATTGCCAATATTGTATTGAACTGCGGATTCTTGATCTTTGTTTGCTTCAATTAATAAGTTGTTAAAGAGAATGGTTGACTCTTTATACATTCCTTTTTTTGCTAACCAATAAGCGGTTGCATAACGCCCCTCAAAGGTTTGACTGTAAAACTTAGGGGCCTCTCCCTTAGCAATACTTTCATTGAATATATTTGTTTGATAGAGGTTAATTGATGAGAAAAATATTATGAAGGTACTGACCACCATAATAATAAGAGCCACGTATGTTAATTTTTTAACGCTGAATAAGGATCTTATGTTCATCTGAATGATTTTACCTCAAGAAATTTTAATACTAAAAGAATGAGAGACATAACAAGTGCTGTAACCAGTAATGTTAAGGAGTAATTTTTACCAGGAATAATTTCAGAGTATGTGATCGGTTTTTTTTCCTTAAGATTAATTTCACTGATTGCTTTTTCAAGAGACTTTGGATCTTCTGCTTCAAATGCTTGAAATGGGGACCTAAATGTTTTGAAATACTCGTAAAGTTCCATTGCTGGGGGTAGGGGGTCATCTTCTTTTGGCACATAGTCCTCATCAAATATACTAATCCCTCCTGGTTGGCGAAGTACCACCCAATATAGACCAATCTGAAACCGATCAAACCAATCTCTAATTTTTTGTTGCGTATCAGAATCTATACGCCCCGCACCGTCCGATAAAAGAATAATCGCTCTTGACCCTGAGTCAGCAACCTCACTGAATAAAGCTGCGCTGCTCGTTAGCCCTGCACCAATATTGGTTTGAAACAAAGCATTTCCCGCAGTAGCATTAACTGCTGCTTTTATTGCTTCTTTATTTTGGGTGAGTGGAAGAACAAACATTGCTGAATTACTAAAGGTAATTACCCCAACCATATCATTCGTTCTGGAATTAAAAAAATCAATAATAAGCCTACTTGCAGCCGCTGATTTTGTTTCTCCCACTTTTTGAGATGATTCGGCAGCGGCAAAAGGATCATCCATCGAAGCGCTTCTATCTAAAACTAATCCTATTTGTGCTCCCTCCCCGATTTTTTCAATAGATCTTTGATTGGAAAATGGCTGAGAGAGTGCCAAGACGAGAAGGGTAATAATAATACTCCCCAGGACCTTTAATAAAAATCCGATTATTTTTGAAGTTAGGTCAGAAGGAATCATTTCCGACCATGAGTAGATATGTGATGTTGATTGCCCCAATATAAAAGGTGCAAAAGCTAAAGGGAGAAGCAAAAGAAACCAGGGTGAAATAAAATTCATTTGAGGCCTAATTTTTTAATATCACCTGCATCAACAATCAATCTTCTTTCGCACATCCGACAGTGCAGGGTAAAAGAGATAAGCCATGCATAAGTCTCTGATGAGTTCATATTTAATTTTTTTTCAAAATATAATGCTCTAGATAGCTCAAAAAAATCATTTATCTCAGATTCAATATTTTTAAAATTGCTATTTTTTTTGAACAGCTGATGCTTATTTTTGATAAATAATGTTTGGTTGATTGTTTCATTAAAGCCACCATGTAAAGCGATAATAATTTTTTTTATACCACTCTCATCAACTGTTATTTTTTTATGTTGTCGGTAAATATGGCTGAAAATTCTATTCTGTTTTGGTAGCCAAGTGTACCTGCTGTAGATGTAAAGAAGGCTAAGGCAGCTTAAAAGAAGGCCAACAATTCCGTAGCGTATTTTTTTAATAAGAGTATCGGTTCCGATCTCTAATGGACCCCGGAATGAGCTCATATTATCTTCAACTTTTACTGCGCCAAAAATAGCTATAGGTGAGGTTGCAACTGTAAGTTCAGGAATCCTAAATTTAACAATATTATCTGGATCTTTTGGATTAATAAGGCGGTAGTAGTCTGCAGTTATGAATGCAGGCTTAGCTACAACATTATTTGTAAATATCTGATACTTTAAAAAAATTTCATAAGTTATTGATTTTTTAGTATCTTTTTTATTAAATTTAATCTCTTGTAGGGTCATACCAAGTAGCTCCCCACGGTATTTTTTTTCATAACCAACGATAGGAAGGGACTCTTCAATTAATCGATACGGCTCATTTATTGTAA
>JABMNG010000122.1 GCA_013205275.1 Methylophilales bacterium
AGATACTTGCTTTCAAATTCACCGACTAATATATTTGGCATTTCAACTAATGCTGTTACTTCCTCCAAAAGAGCCTCATCTTTGAAATCAGAGTGATTTATGTTCATTCCTTCTGAAGCTTTAATGATTTGATTTTCGATTGCATTTTTTCTTTTTTGAAAGTTAGCAATCACACGCCCTTCATTTAAAAGTTTATCTTCATATTCATTTGCATGACTTAATTCAATTAATTTTCTTTCTGATTCAAATCTATGCCCAATTGTAAATCTTGAAGATTTTATTCCCAAGATACTCATCCTGACTATTTCTCTTCCATGAATAACCACGAAATTTTTAACAGGCCTAACAAAGCTAACTGTTTCCCAACCATCATCTAATTGGTAGCTCATTACTTTTTTTATTGGGAGATTTTTTATTGAGTCATTAATAAGATTTTCTAGAATTTCATATAGTTTCTTACCAACAATATTTTTTTCAATATAGAGATCGTCATCTCGTACGATTATTTTTGAAAATGATGATGCTTCACCAATAGATTCTAATTTTTTATTCAGTGCTTGTTGAGCATTTCCTTCGCTATCTAAACCTATCTTTTTTGGCATTAACTTGATTAATTTTTTTTCTGCTAATCCTTCCGATGCAACATTAAATATTTTTACCCCCAACCTTCGAGGGGTGCTAAATGTTTTATATTCTGAAGCGCTGGTTAATTGATTGTGGATTAAACTTTCGTAAATATTTTTTCCAAAATGCTCACCAAGTTCTTTTTGAGATAAAGGGGGGAGCTCTTCAGTTATTAGCTCTATAAGTAAAGTATCATTTATCATTTTTTAGATTGTCCATCGCCTCTTTAGCATGTTTAGGATTGGCTAATGGAAAGCCAAGTTTTTTCCTACTTTCGAGATAGGAGGATGCAACCTCACGTGAAATTTTTCTTATTTTAGCAATAAAGTCAGCTCTCTCTGTTACGCTAATCACCCCTCGTGCATCGAGTAGATTGAAGGTGTGTGCTGCTTTTAGTACCTGCTCATATGCAGGCAATGCAAGTGACTTACTAACTAGATTGCTCGCTTGTTTTTCGTGTGATGAGAATGCACTTAATAGAAACTCCGCATCACTATGTTCAAAGTTGTAGGCACTCTGTTCTATTTCGTTTTGAAGAAATATATCGCCATACTTTAAATCCTTCGTCCATTGTATGTCGAATACATTATCGACATTTTGAATGTACATGGCTAACCTTTCTAGGCCGTAGGTAATTTCTCCAGTGATTGGTTTACAAGCTATACCACCCACCTGCTGAAAGTATGTAAACTGAGTTACCTCCATTCCGTTTAACCATACCTCCCAGCCAAGCCCCCATGCACCTAATGTTGGATTTTCCCAATTATCTTCAACTAGCCTCACATCATTTTCTTTTAGGTTAAATCCAAGGTTTTCTAGTGAGCCCATATATAGGTCTACAATATTCCCTGGGGAAGGTTTAAGTACTACCTGAAATTGATAGTAATGTTGTAAGCGGTTCGGGTTTTCCCCATAACGACCATCCTTAGGTCGTCGGCTTGGTTGAATGTAAGCTGCTTTCCATGGCTCCGGTCCGAGCGCCCTTAAAAAAGTTGCTGTATGTGATGTTCCTGCACCGACTTCCATGTCATAGGATTGAATCAGTGCGCAACCTTGGTTTGCCCAGTATTTCTGAAGGTTAAGAATAATTTCTTGGAATGTAGGGTTCATATTATTGTTTCTGTTTTCAATAGGCCATTTTACTGTTTTTTTCAGTCACATCAAAGGGAGGATATATTTCTTTTATTCTTAATGAAAACAAAAAACAAAAGATAGGCTAAACAAAGAAGGATGAGTGGGAAATTACCGAGCCTACTAAAAGGGGTGCTGCCTTGATATCCTTGAGCGAGACCATCTAGCTTGGCTGTTTTATGCTGAGGAAGACTACCAATAAGATAACCATTTTTATCAATAATGGATGTAACACCAGTGTTTGTAGCTCTTAACATCATTCTCTGAGTCTCTATCGCTCGTGCTTGTGATATTTGTAAGTGCTGGCTGGCTGCAATCGAATTACCATACCAAGCATCGTTGCTAAGATTAACTAATAATGTTGCTTCTGGTAGGGCCTTTATAATCTCATAACCAAAAACATCCTCATAGCAGATATTCAAACCTATAATTTGATTGCTAACACTTATCGGGGCCTGGATTTTATTCCCACTAGACAGATCGCTGAATGGGATATTTAGCCAATGCTCATAAATATAATTAATTAGAGGTTTAAGAGGCATGAATTCACCAAAAGGAACTAAGTGATATTTTCTATAATACTGAATAGGATCAATGCCAATTGAAAATGCAGCATTAAAGAACTGATTTTCTTTTTTTTCTATCGCCCCAAGAATAACATTTCCGTTATTAATTTTTGCATGACTCATAATTTCATCAAGGTAGCTGCTAGGAATCTGATGAAACATTAGAGGAATTGATGTTTCAGGCAAGATAATAAGTTTAGCGTCAGAGCTTTTTATTAAATTTAGGTACTTAAGAAGGCTTTCATTTAAAAAGTCTTGGCTCCATTTTTTATCCTGCGCGATATTGCCTTGGATTAGGCTAATACTGATTGGGTCATTGACTGGGTTAACCCAGTCAATTTTTTTTAGCGCCTCTCCTGCACCCCAAATAATAAACAAAAATACAATAAGTAGTGCAGATTTTGAGTTGTATTTATTTTGGAATATTTTGAATAGTATTGTTATGGTAATAAGAATTAAAAAAGTGACCCCATGGATGCCTGCTATAGGTATAAAGCCAGCCAAGGGACCATTTGGGACTTGACTATAACCTAGAGAGAGCCAAGGGAATCCAGTGAAAATAATACTTCTGAGCCATTCAGTTAAGGTAAAAATAACTGGTATCAAAAATATGTGTAGGTGATATTTTTTAAAAAAACTAAGAGGGAAGAAAAAAAGAGCTAGAAAGAAACACAAAAAAAATGTAAATATAACCGATAAAAAAATATGCATCTGTCCATATTCATTAAGGCATATTGTTATCCAATAAATACCTGATAAAAAAAATCCAAGACCAAAAACTACGGCATGATAACTTCCGTTAAGTCGATTTTTTTTAATAATGATCAATAAGCCTATGAGGCATATAAATATAATTATAGGGAGGTTAAACGGGGCGAATGATAAGACACAAAAACCTCCTAGCAAGAAGGAGGGAATAAGTGATGCAAAAGTTTTTTTTTCTAAAAAACTACTATATTTCATAAAGCAATTGTACCTTGCTTTATTTTTTTATTAAGACCATTTAAAAAATATTATCAGAACCTTTTTTTACGTCAAATTGGGTCCCATCGATTAAATTTGATTCATTAATATTATTCATAAAGGTAACTGACTCTACAAAGCCGTCAACTATATCTAACTCCGTTGTTGGAAAGTATTTTCCAGATTCATCTGTATTTATATTGTGGTAATACCATGTGCTAGCAATAATATTATTAGATGACTGCATCTTAATATCTATTTTTTTTACAGGCTGACCAATAATTGCAATAATCTCATCGGTTGTCATTATCCCTATCACCTCTACAAACTCATGATATAAAGTTGGTAGATTATCAACTATTGGAGGAATTTCGGCTCGTGGAGACTCGTTATGATGCTCTGCAAATGATGCGTAAGATATTAGAAGTAAGCTGGCAAGTAGTAGACGCATAATTTCCCCTAAAGGCAGTATGAGTGATTGCTTAATAGATTAGTTCAATCTTTACTTTCAATATTTTCCGGATTAGCGACTTTAATTTGTATTGAATGAATCTGCCTGCTATCAGAGCGAAGTATTTTTATATCAAATGCATCGAATGTTATGATTTCATCTTTGTTTGGGAGGTATCCAAAATGATGGGTTACCAATCCCCCAATTGTTGAGAATTCATCGTCGCTATAATTTGTTCCGAAGTAGGCATTGAAGTCATTAATTTCAGTCGATGCCTTTACTCTAAATTCCCTTTCATTATCTTCAATAATATTGTCTTCTGTTTCGTCATAGTCGAACTCATCTTCTATTTCTCCTACAATTTGCTCTAAGACATCCTCAATTGTGACCATCCCACTAACTCCACCATACTCATCAACAACGATTGCAATATGGTTGCGATTGCTTCTAAATTCCTTGAGTAAAACATTCAGTCGCTTTGATTCCGGAACAAACACAGCTGGCCTGAGCTTGTCTCTTAATTCAAACTCGTCCCCTGCAATATATCTAAGCAAGTCTTTAGCTAATAAAATTCCCAAAACATCATTTACGTCATCTTCTATAACGGGAAACCGAGAATGTGCAGTTTCTATAACGTAAGGGATAAATTCTTCAGGTTTTTTGGTTATATCAATAAAATCAATTTGGGACCTTGGAATCATAATGTCTCTTACCTGCATTTCAGAGACATTTAGAACTCCTTCTAGCATAGTTAGAGAGTCTGTATCTATTATGCGTTGGTCAAAAGCCGCTTTTAAAATTTCAGAAACTTGTTCTTTATTTTTAGGCTTGAATAAAAACTTTCTAATATGCTTAATTATTCGATTTTTTTTATTTTTCATCTATTTTATTATATTTGAAGTGTAGGGATTTGGATAACCAAGCTTTCTTAATACCTTTATTTCCGTAGCTTCCATTTTTTTAGCCTCAATATCATTTTCGTGATCATAGCCTAATAAATGAAGATAGCCATGAATCACTAGGTGAGCATAATGGGCAATAATTTTCTTCTTTTGCTGCCTGGCCTCTGCTTTAACAATGGGATGACATAACACAAGGTCCCCCATTAAAGGGGCGTCATCAATTAGGAACGATAATACATTAGTAGGCTTATTAATGTTCCTATATTGGACATTCAATTCCGAAGAATCTTTTTCAGAAACTAGCCTTATTGTAATAATTGATTCCTTTTTTGCTAAATCAGCTAGCCATAGCTTGCAGTCTTTTATTTTAAGTGCTTTTTTATTGTGTAACGTATCTTGAATTTCTAATGACAAGTTTGATTGAGCAGGCATATGTATTTATCTGTCAGAATACTTTTCGTATGCATTAATAATTTTTTGCACCAAGGGATGCCTTACGACATCCTCTGACGTGAATTGAGTAAATTCAATTCCATTAATATTTGTTAGAATTTTTTGAATTTCAATTAATCCACTTAATTGCCCCTTTGCTAAATCAATTTGCGTAATATCACCCGTAATAACTGCTTTCGTCCCGAACCCAATTCGCGTTAAAAACATTTTCATTTGTTCGGGGGTTGTGTTTTGTGCTTCGTCGAGAATGATAAAACTTTGACTCAGTGTTCTTCCTCTCATATAGGCAAGGGGGGCTACCTCTAGTATTCCTTTTTCAAATAACTTTGTCACATGATCATAGCCAGCCAAATCGTACAGCGCATCATATAGAGGCCTCAGATAGGGGTCCACTTTTTGTGCTAAATCACCAGGCAAAAAACCTAATCTCTCTCCAGCTTCGACTGCAGGCCTGACCAAGACGATTCGCTTGACCTTCTCTCTATTTAAAGCATCTAAGGCCGATGCTACTGCCAAATAAGTTTTCCCTGTTCCAGCAGGACCAATTCCAAAATTTATATCATCTCTTTGTATGCTTTGTAGGTATTGAACCTGGCGAGGCGTCCTCCCTTGCAATTCAGTTTTATTAGTTAATAATTGTGGAGAGGCATTTAATTTTTCTGGTGCGACTTTATTTACCTGAATCATCAAAAGCTGTATATCTTCCTGAGAAATTAGCTGATTTGCTCGGTGATAAAAACTTTCAATGATCTGTGAAGCGAGGGCAGTTTCTTTTTTGTTCCCATCCAGCGTAAAGCTTGACCCTTTTCTAGAGATGCTGATATCAAAACCCGCTGCAATTTGTTTTATATTCTCATCAAGAACGCCGCATAAGTTAGCGAGTTTTTTATTGTCGTTATCAGGTAGCTTTAAGTTGTGTTTCATTAAGCTAAAATCTCTCCTTTTAGGTTTTTTTCTTCGGCTTGAACGATCCTAACACTTACAAATTTATTAAGTAAATCTGAATTCGAAGCAATCTCAACAACACGATTATTGTCAGTCTTTCCTAACAATGTATCTTTCTTTTTTACTGAATAGTGGTCAAATAAAACTCTTTGAACCGTTCCCTTCATCGATTCAGTATATTTTCTTCCCTGTGTTGCATTAAGATTTTGAAAAACCTCTAATCGCTGCTGCTTAATTGTATTTAGAATATTGTCTTCAATGTAGGATGCAGGCGTTCCCGGTCTGGGACTATATAAAAAACTATAGCTATAGTCAAATTCAAGCTCCTTCATTACATTCAATGTCGACATAAACTCCAGGTCTGTTTCGTTAGGAAACCCAATAATAAAATCAGAGGTTAACGAGATGTCTGGACAGACTTTCCTTAGCTTTCTGATAATTGATTTGTATTCTATGGATGTATAATTTCTTTTCATTGCGGACAATACCCTATCTGATCCCGATTGCATTGGTAGATGAATTGCTTTTGCTAGTTTATCAATACTTTTAAAGCAGTTGATAAGATTGTCAGTCATTTCGTTAGGGTGGCTTGTTGTAAATCGTATTCGTTTAATCTCATCAATTTCTGCTACATACTCTAACAAAATTGAAAAATCAGCTATTTCACCATTACTCATAACGCCTCGATAGGCATTTACATTTTGCCCAAGGAGAGTAATTTCACTAACCCCGTTAAATGTAAGCCTAACTATTTCATTTAGGACCCCCTCTAAGGGACGAGATATTTCTTCTCCTCTGGTGTATGGGACAACACAAAATGAACAGTATTTACTGCAACCTTCCATAATTGAAACTGATGCAGAAGAGCGCGTTGATTCGTCTGCTGGGAGATGGTCAAATTTTTCGATCTCAGGAAAGGAGATATCAATTTGCGGCTTTCCAGAAATTTCTCTTTGATTAAGAAGATCCGACACTCTATGAAGAGATTGTGGCCCAAAAACAAGATCAACAAAAGGTGCCCGCTTAATAATATTTTCGCCTTCTTGACTAGCAACGCATCCACCGACTGCTATCCTTAGATTGGGATTGCTTGCTTTTAATTCTCGAAATCTTCCAAGGTCACTGAAAACCTTAACCTCTGCTTTTTCTCGAATAGAGCAAGTATTTAGAATAATCAGGTCTGCTTCATTTGGGTCTGATGTTGAGGTGAGCTGATTTTTTTTACTTAAGACCGCACCTATTTTTTCAGAATCGTATTCATTCATTTGGCAGCCAAAAGTTTTTATATAGTATTTGTTTGCCATTTAATTATTTTAATTTAATCATAATTAATATTATAGCTTTTAATAAGAGAAATTTTTAGTTGATTGTGTATATCCTGACCTGAATAGAGTAACATTTTGAAATGGAAAACTTCCCAATTTTTATTAATATTAGATCAAAACCAGTCACCGTTATTGGCGGAGGCAGTATTGCGCTAAGAAAAGTAATCTTATTATTAAAAGCCAACCCAAAAATTACGGTTATCTCTGAAACTATTAGCAGTGAGCTTCATGATTTATTAAAAAAAAATCATGGAAAATTTATTCAAAAAAGCTTCTCAGATGACGACATTAAAAATCCTATTTTAATTGTCGCCGCAACTAATAATTTTAGTGTTAATAAAAAAATTTATCGCGTAGCAAATAAGAAAAATATTCCTATTAATGTAGTCGACCAGCCTGAACTTTGCTCTTTTACAATGGGCTCAATCGTAGAAAGAGATGCTTTGGTTATAGCAATAACTAGCGGTGGAAAGGCACCCGTACTTGCCAGAATGTTAAGAGAGAAGATTGAGGCGCTTATCCCAGGATCATATGCGACGCTTGTTAACTATGCTGGAAATTTAAGAGAGTTTGTTAAACAAAATATTAAGGAGGGAAATAACAGAAGAATATTTTGGGAAAATTTTTTTGAAAGTGACTTTATTGAACGCTTTACTTCACATAAAAATATTCCAACAAAAAGTGATTTTATTAAATTTTTTAACAAACAAAATTCAGATAATTATGGAGAAGTTTTTTTGGTCGGTGCAGGGCCTGGGGAAAGAGACCTTTTAACATTAAGGGCGCTTCATTTGATGCAAAAGTGTGATGTTTGTATTTATGATAATTTGGTTTCAGATGACATTCTAGAGCTTGTACGGCGTGATGCCGAAATGATTTATGCGGGAAAGAAAAGGGATCAACATACCCTTTCACAGGAAAAAATTAATGACTTGTTGGTGACTTTCGCAAAACAAGGAAAGAGAGTCCTTAGGCTTAAAGGAGGCGACCCTTTTATATTCGGACGAGGCGGCGAGGAGATTGAAAGTCTAATGATGCACAAAATATCTTTTCAAGTAGTGCCTGGAATATCTGCAGCAAATGGCATATCTTCCTATGCTGGAATCCCTTTGACGCATCGCGATCACGCTCAAAGCTGTTTATTTTTAACGGGTCACTTCAAAGACGGAGCGATCGATTTTGAATGGCCTAAGCTTATTGTTGAAAAACAAACTCTCGTTATTTATATGGGGCTACTCAGTCTTGGTGAATTAACTAAAAATCTCATTGATCATGGGATGAGTAAGCTTATGCCAATTGCAGTCATTGAAAATGGAACCACTAAAAATCAAAAGGTAGTTACAGGAGAGCTAAAAAATATTAAGGGAAAAGTTACAAGAGCTAGGATTAAGTCGCCAGCACTAATTATCGTCGGTACCGTTGTAAAGTTAAGAGAAAAGCTTAATTGGTTTAGTTAAGTTTATCCTAAATTTAATGGGATGGTTAATTTAGCTTCAAGTCCACCTTGCTTAATGTTGATTAGCTCTAGCTTTCCCCAATGTGCTTTAGCAATACGATCAGCAATAGTTAATCCTAAACCAGATCCGCCTTCATTGCCCCGCGCCTCATCCACCCTTTCAAAAGGTTCGAAAAGTCTGTTTTTTTGATCTTCGGGTATACCTGGACCTTGGTCAATGATGCTAATTGAAAAACTCTCTTCATTAAGAACAGCAACAACTGTCACATCACCTTTTGTATAAAAAAAAGCATTGTTAATAAGGTTATCAAGACACCTGTTAAATGCTAAAACTCTTAGGTCCACAAACAATTTTTTGGGTACATCAATTTTAATATTTATTTTTTTAAGCTTAAATTTATGCCCCATTCGCCTATGTTTCAATTGGACTTCACGAAGTAATTTACCTAAATTAACACTGCTAATAGGCTCATCCTCAAACCCTCTGGCAAAATCTAGAAATTGATTGATAATTTCATTAATTTCTGAAATATCCTGCTTCATACTTTCTTTTAAATCGTCGGACTTATCTGGCAACATTTCTGCAACAAGCCTAAGTCTTGTTAATGGAGTCCTAATATCGTGTGAGACACTCGCAAGAAGGAATCTTCTATCCTTGTTAATTTTCGCTAAATTATCTGACATTTCATTAAATGCTTCACTAACGGCATTAAATTCTGCGACACTATCACTTGGCAGGCGTTTTATGGCTTGCCCAAATCGAATTTTATCTACACTCTCTATCAACCTGTTAATTGGCCGGCTTATTCTCTGAGTAATAAGGTAGGCCCCACTAATAGCAAACCCTAAAATAATTACGCCCCATCCAATCCAGTGGAATGGAAATGGCCTATCACTTATTGTCCTTGGAATTACTATCCAAAAAAGATCATAATCAATCTCAAAGCTTACCCATATGCCAGGAATATCATAATGATTGACGGTAATCATAGTACCTTCTGGCAGAGCATTAGATATTTTTTTGACTACTAGCTGGAGGAATGGATCTTCAGGGACGGGTTCTAGAGGCTCAAAATAATAAGCAGGGTAAATACTTACATCCCCCATGCCTGAAAGCTGATTTAACAAGTTAAACCTTTTTTGGGATGCAGCAGCCGCAAGAGACGCCTGCGTAAAGCTGACTATTGTAATAATTTCCTGAGCCATTGCATTGGCCCTTGGTTCCCTTTCAAAGTAGTCGAATATTTTTAACGATACAAGCTGAGCCAGAATAAGAAGCACCGAAATTAACAGGGTAAATCTGTAAAGAAGGCTTGATGGGAGAAATTTCAATTAGCAGTGTCACCATCTGGGTTGAAGATATAACCAAAACCCCATTTTGTTTGAAGAAAGACAGGTTTATTTAAATCATCCTCAATAAGCCTTCTAAGGCGAGAAATTTGCACATCAATGCTCCGGTCAAATACATCTAGCTCTTTGCCTTTGGAAAGTTGCATGATTTGGTCTCGCGACAATGGTTGCATTGGCCGCTCAACGAATATCTTTAATAGATCATATTCCCCGGCAGTAATCGAAATTTCAACATCTTTTTTATAAAGACTTCTTTGGTCAACATTAAAAATAAAGGCACCAAATTTAATCACCTTATTCTTGTTGGTATTTTCTATTGTATTTTGTCGGCGTAGGATAGCTGTAATTCTTGCGAGAAGCTCTCTGGGATTAAATGGTTTTGGCAGGTAGTCATCTGCTCCCATCTCCAATCCAACAATTCTATCAACTTCATCCCCTTTTGCAGTCAACATGATTATAGGGATATTAATGTTGTTTACTCGAAGTCTTTGGCAAATGTTAAGGCCAGTTTCATCAGGCATCATTAGGTCAAGCACAATTAGACTAATATCATTGTTTTTAAGAACTAAATCCAATGCTTTACCACTTTCAGCAGTCAATATCTGCAAACCCTGGTTGGTGAGGTATTTCGCTGTCAAGTCCCTAATGCGCGGATCATCGTCTACCAAGGCAATTAATTGCTGTTTTTTTTCAGTCATATATTAATTTAATTTTGTAAGTTATTATTAATTACATCATTTTAACCCTAAATGTTCACGATTGTATTGTTACAATTCAGTTACAATTTATGCGTAATTTGTAATATTAAATTAACATTTACTTTGCATACTTATTATCCATTTCAAATAATGATGACAAAATTTTATGGTATTAAATTTTAATAAGTTATTGATAATTATAAGTATTTTTATCACAAATTTCGCATACGGTGAAGTGAGAAATAATGAAGCGACTGATAGTTCAAAAATTACAGCCGAACAAGCAACCGAATTACAAGAAATTCACGACGCTTTGACAAGGTTTTCACAAACAGAAGATAAAAATAATTACATTTACCAGCAAAAATTAAGAGAAATGCTAGACAGTGTTGAAGCACGCTTCCTTGCCTGTGATAGAGACAATGACAACACTCTTGACGTTTTTGAGACAACACAATGCCTTCCTCAAGTTGCTAGACAATTTAGAAAAGTTGATATAGACAAAGACAATCTTATTACCCTAGATGAAATTTCAATCATGGCTAGAGAGTTTGCAGAAAGAACAAAGGTTTCGCACCCAAATGTTGCTAAAGACAACAAAAAATCAACCGACGTTATTTCATCAAAACGCATACGAGACAATCAAGATTCCCCGCTTTGATTGACCTGAGTTCTGGTATAAAATCCAGAACTCATGATAGAAATTATCTCTAGCAATACCTTTCATAATCTTTCATTAGCCACTGATGGGCTTATTTCGAATAATCCATTTTTTGATTTGAAATTTTTTTTGGCACTCGAAGACTCGAAGTCGATCGGAAAAGGCACTGGTTGGATTTCATTTCCAATTCTTGCTAAAGAAAATGATCTAATCGTAGGCTTCATGCCGATTTTTCTAAAAGAACATTCCTACGGGGAGTATGTGTTTGATTGGTCGTGGGCAGAGGCTTTTCATCAGCACGGATTAAAGTATTACCCTA
>JABMNG010000123.1 GCA_013205275.1 Methylophilales bacterium
AAATTCTTGAACCTTAAAAGTATTGGTAGATTCGGATAGTTTATTTATTAAGTTAGAATTAGTAATTGCCAGTCCGGTTAAGGGGCTTTTAATCTTCTCTGGGAAGGTCCCTCCACCTGAAAACCATATAGTATTTATTGGTAACTGATTGTTTTGTTCTCTTTTTTTATTTACAGGATCGTTATGAAGAAACATCTGCAACTCATTAATAAAACTATGCCATTTAAGTGCATCCTGCCCGTATGGTAAAAACTTTCTCTCTTCAATTTGATTAATCTCTCCAGGAAAGTACGTCGCTATATTAATATTTTTACTTGACTGAAAAAAGAGCTTATTACTTTCAACAAAAAATGATTGGTGATTATTTGAAAAATTTTTATTTAATTTATTACATAGATCCTCTAAATCAATTTTTAAAATATCATTCTCAATATTTTTTTCAAATCGATAGTGATCTTTCTGTAATGAAAAGTAACAGGGGGTTGCCTTTAAAATAAAATTACTGGGGTCAGATTTTTTCTTAAACGACTCAATGGCAGCAACAGGAAAATCCATTTGCTTTCTAATCCCAAAATCCTCACATACAAGGGTTTCGTAGGATGCCACCTTAAAGGTTATATTTCCTTGAGAAACAATTTTCTCAAAGTCTGGATGATTAAAAATTGAATCTGAAGTTAACGTTAGATTTAGATTCAATGGTTAGTTAGAGATTGTAATGAATAATAAAATAAAATATAACAACGCAAAGAAAGCAACGAGTAAAAAAACATAATGGTAATGTTTTATGTATCTGTTGCAAGGTAAGTTTAATTTCTTTTAATTCTTTATTGTCCATTCATTAAATTGGTGCCCGGGGCCGGAATCGAACCGGCACGACCGCGAAGTCGAGGGATTTTAAGTCCCTTGTGTCTACCAGTTTCACCACCCGGGCATAACCTGTATTTTATCATTACTTTCATAAAGTAATGATTTTGGAGGCGCGTGCCGGAATCGAACCGGCGTCTACGGCTTTGCAGGCCGCTGCATAACCACTTTGCTAACGCGCCATATCTACCTAAACAAAAGGGGGAGACAATATTGACTCCCCCTTGCTTATATTATCTGGAGCGGGAAACGAGGTTCGAACTCGCGACCTATACCTTGGCAAGGTATCGCTCTACCAGCTGAGCTATTCCCGCATACGAAGGCAGTATTTTATCGATTTTTACATCCGTGTCAATCAAGAACATTGAGCACAAGGTTATTAATGCCTATTTCTAATGATCTTCATCGCTTCCTTAATGTAATAGAACATCGATAAGATAGTTAAAAGTGCTGCGATGTAAATTAAGAGTTCACCTATTAATGCAATCGGTATAAATAGAATATTATGATCATACAAAAGAAACGGAATCGCAATCATCTGAAACGTTGTTTTTAATTTACCAATGAAAGCAACAGCAATGCTTCCAGGCTTACCAACAGTAGCCATCCACTCTCTAAGAGCACTTACGGCAAACTCCCTTCCGATAATAACCAGACCAATTAGTACATCAAGCCTTCCAAGATCAATCAGAATTAACAATGAAGCGATTATTATCAATTTATCGGCAACTGGATCAAAAAAAGCTCCGAAGGTAGATGTTTGATTTAATTTTCTTGCAAGGTAGCCGTCAAGCCAATCAGTTATGGCTGCAATCACAAATACTATAGTTGCAACAAGATTTTGAAGTTCAATTGACAGAAGGTTTTCTGGGATGTAAAAAATTAGGACTAAGCACGGGATTAATACAATCCTAAACATAGTTAATGTATTTGGTATGTTATATGTCATTTAATATAGCTCAGCTAGTGAAAATAATTGTAAATCTTTTCTGCGAGCTGGGTATCAATTCCCTCAACTGTAATTAATTCGTCAATATTAGCCTTTTTAATGCCTTCAAGGCCACCAAAATATGCAAGTAAGCTTTTTCTTTTTTTTGATCCGATTCCTTCAATATCCTCAACCGATGAAGAAAGGCGAGTTTTCGCTCTTCGGGCTCTATGTCCAGCAATTGCAAACCTGTGTGCTTCATCTCTTATTTGTTGTATCAAATGAAACCCAAGGTTTGTTTCGTCAATATTGCTGAGTACTTTATTGTTGCCCATTATGAGCTTTTCTTTGCCTGCTTTTCTTTCCACGCCTTTTGAAACACCGACTAGAAAAGTATCTTCCATACCAATTTCATCAATAACCTCTTTGGCAATACTGAATTGTCCTTTACCACCATCAATTAATATTAAGTCTGGCTTTAATGCATCCTCACTGACCATCTTTGTATATCGGCGAGTTAAAACATCTCTCATGGCTGCATAGTCATCACCTGGAGTAATATTTTTAATATTGTATCTTCGATAGTCTTTATTCTGCATGCTAAATTTATCATAAACAACGCAGGAGGCTACTGTATTCTCCCCCATTGTATGGCTGATATCAAAGCATTCAATGCGGTTTATAGTCCTAGAAAAAGGAAGTAATTTATTAAGCTCTGCGTGTCGAGCTGCTTGATTAGATTTTAATGCATTTTTTTGCTGCGCAGCGATCTCGGCATTTTTTTTTGCCATGGAGAGCCAGTTTCTTTTATCTCCAATAATCCTAGATATTATCTTAACCTCAGGAAAGCTTTTGAGCTGGAAAAAATTTTTAATTAAATCTTTATCAACTTTTTCTTCGATGACGATAACTGGTGGTGGAATATTATTGTCGTAATATTGCGTAAGAAATGTCTCAATAATATTTATTTCCACTGATTGGTTGTGGTTTTTTGGAAAAAAACTTTTATCCCCAAGATGCCGCCCTGCTCTTATCATAACGACATTAATACAAACAAGGCCAGACGAGACCGATGAGGCAATTACGTCAGCATCATCCTCACTAAAGTCACTCACAAATTGTTTGAGCCTAATCTGCCTGAGGCTCTGTATTCTGTCCCTATAAGTTGCTGCTTTCTCATAATCGTGTGCCTCAGAATACTCATTCATTTTGTTCGACAAGTTTTTAATTACCTCATTATCTTTACCATTTAAAAAAAGTACGGCTTGTTTAGTATCATTTTTGTAATCCAACTCAGTTATTAAGCCAACGCATGGTGCTGTGCACCTCTTAATTTGGTGTTCAAGACAGGGTCTGGTCCTATTTTTAAAGATTGAATTCTCGCAGGTTCTGAGCATAAAGACTTTTTGAAGTAAGTGAATGCTCTCTCGAACAGCGTTTGTATTTGGGAATGGTCCAAAATATTGAGAATCATTTCTTTGAATGCCCCTATGAAATTTAATTCTCGGATACTGATCGCCAGTGACAGCTAAGTAAGGGTATGACTTGTCATCTCGGAAAATAACATTATAACGTGGCATAAATTTCTTAATTAAATTATTCTCAAGAATTAATGCTTCTGCTTCAGTATTAGTGATGGTAATTTCAATATGGTCTATATTGCCTACCATAATTTTAGTCCGCGGACTTTCATGGGTCCTAGAGAGATATGAAGTGACTCTTTTTTTTAAATTCTTTGCTTTACCAATATATATAACTTCTTGACTGGAATTTATCATTCGATAAACTCCTGGCAAACTAGGAAAATTACTTACAAGACTTTTAAGATCTTTCACTGACTAGCCTAGCAAATTTCCCCCAATCGACCAATTTTCAGACTTAACCTCATCAAAAACTATGTATGTATATGAAGGAGGTTTATTAGCAACTCTTTGCATTAAATCTGTTATCTCTTTAGCAATTTCTTGCTTCTGATTTTGGTTTAAATTTCCAGCAAGCTTGATATTAATATAAGGCATTTTAGATCTCCATTTCATTTTTGATTAGTAAAAAAACATCTTGAAACATTTTTTCTGTCAGTCTTTTTGTTTGTGTGTTGTAACGACTACAGTGATAACTATTATATAAAATTAATCCATTTGGAAGGATATGTCGACCACTATGAGAGAATTTATATTTATTTTTTTGGCAGCCAAATGTTATTAATAATGCATTATGCGCTACCATTCCTAACGCAAGCACTATTGAATTATTTGGCAAATTACTCACCTCATTCTTAAGGAATGAGTTGCAATTTTTTACTTCATTTAGTGTTGGTTTATTTTCCGGTGGAAGGCATTTAACTGCATTGGTGATTCTACAATTTTTTAGTATAAGGCCATCATTAGGTGATACTGACGTCGACTTACTTGCAAGTCCAAATTTAAACAATGTCTTATAGAGCAATAGACCTGCATAATCGCCTGTAAATGGTCTCCCCGTATTGTTTGCACCATGCATTCCTGGAGCTAGCCCGACTATTAGGAGCGCTGGATTTTTATCTCCAAAACTTGGTATAGGCTTACAGAAATAACTTGGGTACCTTTTTTTGGTTTGGATAAGGAAGTTATTTAATCGACTACATTTTTTACAATTGATATTGTATTCCATACCATAATCTATTATATATGATTGATTTCAATAACTTTTTTTGAATTATAGTCCTGCATTTGATCAAAATTAAGGTAGGTGTAAATGTCACTACTAAAAGGATTAATTTTGTTTGCCATTAAAGTGAGGTACTCATTCTTTGTTGGAATATATCCTAAGAGCGAGCAAAATGCTGCCAGCTCTGCTGATCCAAGATAAACCTGTGCATCCTTACCCATTCGGTTATCAAAGTTTCGAGTGCTTGTTGAAAAAACTTTTGCATTATCCTCAACGCGTGCTTGATTACCCATACATAAACTACAACCAGGTATCTCAGTTCTAGCGCCAGCCTCTTTAAAAATATTGTAAGCCCCTTCCTTTATTAGCTGTTTTTCGTCCATTCTTGTTGGAGGAGCAACCCATAGAACTGTTTTTATTTTACCGTGGCCTTCTAAAACTTTTGCTGCCGCTCTGTAATGACCGATATTGGTCATACAGCTACCTATAAAAACTTCATCAATTTGATCATTTTCAATTTCTGATAATGTTTTAATGTTATCTGGGTCATTAGGGCACGCAATTAAGGGCTCAGTTATCTCATTTAAATTAATATTTAATGTGTATGCATATGTAGCATTTAAGTCAGCCTCTAGCAACTCTCCAGACTCCAACCATTTATTCATATTTTCTATTCTTCTTTGCAGGGATCTTTTATCTTGATAACCTGCTTCGATCATATTATTCATCAGGGCAATATTTGAGTTTAGGTATTCAATAATTGGGGCTTTATTCAACTTAACAGTACACCCATTAGCTGATCGCTCAGCTGATGCATCAGAAAATTCAAAAGCTTGTTCTACCTTCAAATCTGGCAAGCCTTCTATTTCCATAATTCGCCCATTAAAAATATTTTTCTTACCTTGCTTTCCTACAGTTAATTGCCCTTCTTTAATTGCGAAATAAGGGATGGCATTTACTAGGTCTCTTAATGTAATTCCAGGTTGTAAATTTCCGTTAAATTTAACTAAGACTGATTCTGGCATATCAAGAGGCATCACTCCAAGGGCCGCAGCGAATGCCACCAGTCCTGAGCCAGCAGGAAATGAAATACCAATAGGAAATCTAGTATGCGAGTCGCCTCCTGTTCCGACGGTATCTGGCAGTATCATTCTATTTAACCATGAATGAATTACTCCATCACCTGCTTTTAAAGAAACTCCCCCTCTGCTACTAATAAAGTCTGGTAAGGTATGTTGCAGTTCAATATCTACTGGTTTTGGATAGGCAGCTGTGTGACAAAAACTTTGCATTACTAAGTCAGCACTAAACCCTAAGCACGCCAACTCTTTTAGCTCATCTCTTGTCATTGCTCCGGTTGTATCTTGAGAGCCAACCGTCGTAATCTTAGGCTCACAATAAATCCCAGGCCGAATTCCTTCAACCCCACATGCTTTACCAACAATTTTTTGAGCTTGTGTATAACCAGATTTATTTGCTTTATCTTGAGGAATAACATTAATAAAGGCATTAGACTTTGGTAATTTTAAAATTGCTCGTGCTTTTTCAGTTAATTCTCTGCCAATAATCAGAGGAATTCTGCCTCCAGATCTAAGCTCATCAAGAATTGTTATAGGTGTAATATTAAATTTAGATAGAATTTCATCGTTCAGATAAATGCATTTTTTAACAAGGTCAATCTCTATAACATCTCCCGTCTTCATTCTAGAAACGTCACATTCAATTGGCAGAGCCCCTGAGTCCTCAGCCGTATTAAAGAAAATAGGAGCAATTTTCCCACCCAAAATAATGCCTCCTGAGTGCTTATTCGGAATAAAAGGAATT
Organism: Methylophilales bacterium; assembly: GCA_013205275.1. Classification (GTDB taxonomy): domain Bacteria; phylum Pseudomonadota; class Gammaproteobacteria; order Burkholderiales; family Methylophilaceae; genus BACL14. The sequence goes on from JABMNG010000123.1 coordinate 6,263, forward strand.
TTTTTACCTAAATACCATTGAAGGGAGTTGATGGCTGACTTTCTTGATGACCCTGTTCCAACAATATCGCCTACATACGCAATCGGTAAATTTTTTTCTCTTAATATTTTAATTTCTTCAATTGCGCTAGGCATTTTATTTTGTAGCATAGACAAGGCATGCAATGGAATATCCGCTCTAGACCATGCTTCTTGAGCTGGGGAAAGATCATCTGTATTAGTCTCTCCGTCTACACGAAAAACTACAGCCTTAATTGAATTAGGAATAGCTTTTCTCGAAGAAAACCACTCGGCATTTGCCCACGCACCCAATAAAGAAGTTGCATAAGGATTGCCATTCTCGTAGAGTTTTTGAATATCATAAAATGCATCAAAAATAAGCGTTGTTTTTGATAAGGCTTTGACAGCATT
>JABMNG010000124.1 GCA_013205275.1 Methylophilales bacterium
AACTCACTCCAAATTTTGTTACGTGAATACCTTGCGCATCTGCAACAACATGACAGTTGGTTACAACATAATCTTTGGCAATGACAACACCAGAGCCGACCCCATGGTTACCTTGTTTATTTGCGGTGTGCACTTTAACAATTGAGGGGTTGAGGCTTAATGTAAGTTCTGTTGAAGGAGCTGCATAAAGACTTGATGAAAGAACCAAAATAAATAAATGAGTTAATTTAAGCATCCGGAATTTTTTATAGATTAATAATGGTGATAGAGCCTAAAATATTAAGTTAGTTCCGGCTAACTTTTAGCCACACTTGCTCTCGCCGCAGCTCAAACAAGTAAGGCAACCATCCATCATAATAGCGGCTTTTGTAGAACATTTATGGCACAGTTGAGCATCTTTAGGAAAGCCTGTTTCATCTAGCCCCCCACTATTCTTTTTAAGATATTCTTCTTTTTTTTCATCTATTAATTTTTTTTGATACTCGTCTGGATTTTTGCTCTTGAGCATTCCAATGCTTTGTAGATGCTGCTCAACCACTTGCCCCAATTCAGCGACAAGGCTTGGGATGTATTTCCCACCCTTCTTGTAGTAACCTCCATTTGGATCAAAAACACTTTCTAATTCCTCAACTAAAAATGTGATATCGCCACCCTTTCTAAATACTGCTGACATTACCCTTGTTAAGGCGACAATCCATTGGAAATGCTCCATATTCTTTGAGTTAATAAAGATTTCGAAAGGTCTTCGGTGTTCTTGCGGGGTGCCTTCATTCATAACGATATCGTTGATTGTAATATAAAGGGCATGCTCCGTGACGGGGGTTTTTACTTTATAGGTTGAGCCCGTTATTTTATCTGGGCGACCTAAGGGTTGTCCTAGCTGAACAATGTCGGCACTTTTCTTCTCTAATTCCTGCTTTACTTTTTCTTGGTCAACAACGCTGTAGCCAACAATTTTTTTTTCGATTTTAATTGCCATAATTTAATTATCCTTAGAATTTCCCGTAGTAACCCTCTTTGAGGGCGTCATATAAATTAGCTGCCGAATGAATCTCTCCGTCGTATTCAATCTCATCGTTTCCTTTTACTTCAATGGTTGCTCCATCATCTAATGTAAATTGATAGAGGGTATTTTCTAGATCTTTTTCGGTAACGAGAACGCCTTGAAAGGCTTCTGGATTAAATCTAAAGGTTGTGCAGCCTTTTAAGCCTTTTTCATACGCGTATAAATAAATATTTTTAAAGTCTTCGTAATCATAATCAGTTGGAACATTGATAGTTTTTGATATCGAGCTGTCAATCCATTTCTGTGAAGCTGCCTGGATATCGACATGAGCTTTCGCCTGTATGCTTGATGAGTCAATGAAGTAATCAGGTAGCTTTTCATCTTCTTTTTCAGAGAATGGCATAGCGCTTTGGTTTACCAAATGTCGATAAGCTAAAAGTTCAAAGGAGAAAACATCAACCTTCTCTTTTGATTTCTTTCCTTCTCGGATCACATTGCGGCTGTAATGGTGAGCAAATGATGGCTCTATCCCGTTACTTGCATTATTGGCTAATGATAACGAAATTGTGCCGGTTGGGGCAATAGAGCTATGGTGAGTAAAGCGAACGCCATGAGTTGCAATTTCATCCTGCAGTAATTTGGGGAACTGTTGCATGTACCTACTATACCGGCCTAGCAACACCCTTCCTTTTACCTGACTGCCAAGCTTGATGCCATCTTTAATCATCTCAGGACGCATCGCTAGCATTTCTGGTGTTACCTCAAAAGACTCTTCCATAATGGGGGCAGCACCTTTCTCTTTTGCTAATTCAATTCCAGTTTTCCAGCCTTCTTCGGCCAGCACCTTTGTAACCTGCTCAGTAAACTCTAATGATGCTTCGTCGCCGTAGGTCATTTGCATCATAGCCAATGATGAACCAAGCCCTAAATAACCCATGCCATGCCGACGTTTTCTAGCGATTTCATCGCGCTGCTTCTCAAGTGGGAGGCCATTAATTTCAACGACATTATCTAGCATGCGTGTAAAAATATTTACTACCGCCTTGTATTCATCCCAATCAAAAAAGGCTTGATTGGTAAAAGGTTGTTTTACAAATTTCGTTAAGTTAATGGAGCCCAACAAACAAGCACCGTAAGGTGGTAAAGGTTGTTCGCCACAAGGATTGGTAGCGCGAATATTTTCGCAAAACCAATTGTTGTTCATTTCATTTACTCGATCAATGAGAATAAAGCCAGGTTCTGCGTAGTCGTAGGTTGAAGACATAATAATGTCCCATAGGCGCTTTGCTTTTAGCGTTTTGTATACCCTGCATGCTACTTTTCCAGCATTGGGACCTTCTTGTTCAGTGAGGTACTTACCTTCAACTGGCCAATCTCTCCATATCACTTGGCTTTGATCTTTGAGGTTAAGCTTGTCTTCTTTTGCTTCTTTTGCAGTCACAGGGAATGCAAACTTCCAATCAGCATCGGCTTTAACGGCCTCCATAAAATCTTGAGTGATCAAGCATGACAAATTAAATTGTCTGAGCCTACCATCTTCTCTTTTAGCTTTAATAAAGTCAGTAACATCAGGATGTGCAATATCAAAAGTTGCCATTTGAGCACCTCGACGGCCACCTGCGCTAGAAACGGTAAAGCACATACGGTCATAAATATCCATAAAAGATAACGGCCCACTTGTGTATGCTCCTGCGCCGGCAACAAAAGCCCCTTTAGGCCGTAAAGTTGAATACTCATAACCAATGCCACAACCCGCCTTTAAAGTAAGGCCCGCTTCATGAACCTTATCTAAAATACCGGTCATACTGTCTTCAATTACACCAGAAACAGTACAGTTAATTGTGCTTGTCGCAGGCTTATGTTCCAGTGCACCCGCATTTGATGTGATGCGACCCGCAGGAATAGCTCCGTGTTGTAGGGCCCATAAGAATTGTTCCTGCCAATGCTCTCTTTTATCAGGTGTTTCAACATCAGCCAAAGCTTTAGCAACGCGAAAATAGGTTGCGTTGATATCATCATCAATAAATTTGCCTTGTTTAGATTTAAGTCTATATTTTTTGTCCCAGATATCCATTGATACTGACTGGAATGGTATTTTATTTTCTTCAGATTCAAGGCTGATTGAATTCTTTGGTACCGCTTTAAGCATGAAAGTCCCCTATGAAATGCGCTTATAAGGTAATGGAATTTGGAAAAATGCTTATTTTTCCAAAAACCACTACATATTGTGATTCTTAGAAAAATTCTAACATCTGGTTGTGGTTGGTCAAGTGTTATTTGTATAGAAAACACAGTTTTTTTGCCCCAATATTGCACAAACACACAAAATATATATATAAAACAAATAGTTTTAAAATTAAAAAAATATTAATTAAATTCACAGTGTGAGAAAATAAAAATGATGAATCTTTTTTTATATAATTTAATCATTTCCTTGCTTTTGCCATTCGCCTTAATAAGGCTGCTTTATCGAGGCCTGATACAACCAGAATATTTAAATTTTTGGCATGAAAGGCTGGGGTGGTATTTCAGAAAAGACAGCGTCTGGTCAGAAAAAAATACACTATGGCTTCATTGTGTGTCAGTGGGGGAAACAAAAGCAGCGTTACCACTCATTAAGATGGTGATTAAGGATTATCCGGATATTAATATCTTATTAACTCATGGAACGCTAACCGGACGAAAAGTTGCTATAGATTACTCAGATAGAATCCATCGCTGTTATTTACCTTTTGACTTAAAATGGGCCGTAAAAAATTTTTTAGACCATTACCAACCGAGAATGGGCCTCATTCTTGAGACAGAAATCTGGCCAAATTTAATTGATCAGTGCTACTCTCAGA
>JABMNG010000125.1 GCA_013205275.1 Methylophilales bacterium
AAGGAAATTGAACCAACAAGCTTCTATCAAGCAATATCTATGGCAATTAAACTTAGTAAATAAATGATTCGGGCTAAAAAAAAGTACGGGCAAAACTTCTTAACCGACAAAGGGGTTATCAACCAAATTATTGCAGCAATTAATCCAAGTAAGTCGGAGAAAATATTAGAAATTGGACCGGGGCTTGGTGCCTTAACCATTCCCCTACTAACTAAAGTCGATCATATTGATGCTGTAGAAATTGACCCTGATATGATCGCAGCGCTTAAAGAAAAGATACCGCCCTCAAAGATCACAATCATCCCCTCAGACATACTAAAAATAGACAATGGACAAATCTCTTTGTACAGCAAGGTTATTGGAAACCTTCCTTATTATATTTCGAGTGAAATTCTTCTTAAAATGACGAAAGTAATAAATAATCAGAAAGATTTTCACTTTATGCTTCAAAAAGAAGTGGCCGAGAGAATTTCCTCAAAAACTCATTCAAAAAGTTATGGCAGATTAACTGTCATGCTTCAATATTTTTTTGACATTGAGTTGCTTTTTGATATCCCTCGCGAGTCTTTTATACCATCGCCTAATGTAACCTCATCATTAGTCAGGCTTACACCAAGACATCATAATTTTAATAAAGTAATTAATATTAATAACTTTGAAAAATTACTAAAGATTGCCTTTGCACAAAAAAGAAAAACACTCAAAAATAACTTTAAAAATATATTGAGCGATACAGCTCTTCGCGCCCTTAACATTAATCCGCAGGATAGAGCTGAAATGGTTTCATTAGATGACTTTATAAAAATAGAAAATTATATTACCGACAAAAAAATATTAGAATGAAACTGCTATAATTTAGGCTTTTGGATTCATGTTTATGAAAATAATTCTTCTTGGCGCCCCTGGTGCAGGTAAAGGCACACAAGCAACATTTCTTAAGGAAACCTTCAATATTCCACAAATATCTACCGGAGACATGCTTAGATCTGCAGTAGAAGCTGGATCAGATTTAGGTAAGAAAGCAAAGGCATTCATGGAGAGTGGGCAACTAGTCCCCGATCAATTGATAATCGACCTTGTCGCTTTAAGAGTTGATCAAGCGGACTGTGATAATGGCTTCTTGCTGGATGGCTTTCCAAGAACAATACCTCAAGCAGAAGCGATGAAGGAGGCCAAAATAAATATTGATCTTGTTATCGAAATTAAGGTTCCAGACCAAATAATTATAGAGAGGCTTAGTGGTCGAAGAATTCATAAGGCATCTGGAAGGATTTATCATACCAAATATAACCCTCCAAAAATTGAAGGATTAGACGACGAAACAGGAGAGCCTTTAATTATTAGAGTTGATGATGCTAAGGAAACTATTATGAAAAGACTTGAAACCTACCACCAAGAAACAGAACCTTTGGCAAAATTTTACTCCTCATGGGAGAGCCACTCATCAATTGAAAGCCCCAAATTTGTAAGTATTGATGGAACAGGTAGCTCCAATGATATCAACGCTCTATTATCCAAAATCATATCAAAACAATGAATCCAAATTACCCCTTTAGTGAAATAGAAAAAAAAATCCAGATCGAATGGGAAAGCTCTGAAGCCTTTTCAGTTAATGAAGGATCTAAAAAACCAAAGTTTTATACGCTCTCAATGTTTCCATATCCAAGCGGTAAGTTACATATGGGGCACGTTAGGAACTACACGATTGGCGATGTTATTTCTAGATTCAAATCAATGAACGGATTTAATGTAATGCAGCCTATGGGCTGGGATGCTTTTGGTTTACCAGCTGAGAATGCTGCAATACAAAATAAAACAGCTCCAGCAAAGTGGACATATGAAAATATTATGCACATGCGTGAACAACTTAAAGAGTTGGGGTTAGCGATTGACTGGAAAAGAGAGATTGCGACCTGTTCCGTCGATTACTATAAATGGGAGCAATGGCTCTTTATTACGCTTTATAAAAAGGGACTTATATACAAGAAAACATCTACGGTTAATTGGGACCCAATTGATCAAACAGTTTTAGCAAATGAACAGGTTATTGATGGTAAAGGTTGGAGGTCTGGTGGTGCAATTGAGAGAAAGGAAATTCCACAATACTTCATGAAGATTACTGACTATGCAGACCAGTTAATTGAAGGCCTAGATAGTCTAGAAGATTGGCCAGAGCAAGTTAAAATAATGCAGAGAAATTGGATAGGAAAAAGCACCGGATGTGAAATTGAGTTTAATGTAATTGGCTCAAATGAGAAAATTAAGGTTTACACAACAAGAGCAGATACTTTAATGGGTATAACATATTTAGCCGTCGCTCCTGAACATCCAATATGCCGAAGACTGTCTAACAGCATAAAAATACAGGATTTTATTAACGACTGTAAGAAAGGTGGCGTATCTGAGGCTGAGATTTCTACAGCCGAAAAAAAAGGTATTTTCACCGGAATATATGTAGAGCATCCATTATTAAATAATAAAGTTCCTGTGTGGATAGCAAATTATGTCCTTATTAATTATGGAGAAGGTGCTGTCATGGCTGTACCAGCACATGATGACAGAGATTATGAATTTGCGAAAAAATATAATCTGCCAATTAAGCAGGTTGTAGAAAATGAAAGGGGTGTTGCTGAGGATGCCTATACGGGGCCAGGGTTATTAATTAACTCCGGTGAATTTGATGGGATTGATAATTCTGATGCACATAATAAAATAACACAAAAAATTGAATCCCTAGGAAAGGGTGGTTTAAAAATTAATTACCGCCTGAGGGACTGGGGAATATCAAGGCAAAGATATTGGGGTTGCCCAATACCTATGATTCAATGCAATAAATGTGGCGACAACCCAGTTGAAGAAAATGATCTTCCAATAAGATTACCTGAAAATGTTGAAATTGATAAAAGTGGCTCCCCATTAAAAAAAATGCAGGATTTTGTTAAATGCAAATGCCCTGTATGTGGTGAGGAAGCTAGCCGTGAAACCGACACACTTGATACTTTTTTTGAATCATCATGGTACTTTGCGCGATATGCTTCCTACGACCAGGAAAATGCAATGCTGGATAATAGAGCAAAATATTGGTTACCTGTTGACTATTATATTGGTGGCGTTGAACACGCAATTCTGCATTTATTATACGCAAGGTTTTTTAATCGTGTTTTATTCGACCTTAAATTAATTGACAATCAAGAGCCATTTAAAAAACTATTAACTCAAGGAATGGTTCTTAAAAATGGTACAAAAATGTCGAAATCTAAAGGAAATACAGTAGATCCCAATGATCTGATTAAGAAATATGGTGCTGATACAGCGAGACTATTCATTATGTTTGCTGCACCTGCCGAACAAAGCTTGGAATGGTCTGATGACGGGATAGAAGGCGCTCATAGATTCCTCAAAAGATTATGGAAGATTGCTTACCAGAATATAAATCCTGTGTCATCTATAAAAGTTAGGGCTGAGTTAATTGACAGCAAGAGTGAAAGTGAATTGAAGTACAAACTTAATGCAACAATTGAAAAAGTAACTGATGATCTCGAAAGACGTACCAGCTTTAATACGGCAATATCATCGATAATGGAATTAGTAAATTTACTAACTAAGAAGCAATCGGATAATAATATATCTGAGAGCCTAAAAAAAGATACTATCAATATAATATTACTCTTACTTACGCCATTTGTGCCTCATATTACAAAAGAATTATGGGGCATGCTTAATCTTGACAGTAAAATTGAAGATCAACCATGGCCCACTGTAGATAAATCTGCATTGATAAAAGATGAGGTGGTGGTAGTAATACAAGTGAATGGAAAGCTACGGGGAAATATGGTAATATCACCTGACACTGAAGAAGGCACTGTTAAGGAAATGGCAATAAGCAATGAAGGTGTGGTGAAGTTCATAACAGACGATACAAAAATAATAAAAGTTATCTACGTAAAAAATAAATTAATAAATATTGTTATCAAATAGACTATGAAACGATTATTTATAAGTGTTTTAATTCTTATCCTAACCCTAGCTGTTAGCTCATGTGGCTTTCAATTGCGAGGTGCATTAGAAACCTCATTTAAGTCAATTCAAATTAATGGCGGCTCACCTGAACTAGTAAAGCAACTTAAAAGGAATTATAAGCAGTCTGGTATAGATGTTAGGGCTTCATCCGCAGAGAAAACCATTGAAATCATCACAGACAAGGTAAACAAGAGAATACTTTCATTAAAGTCAACCGGAACTGTTAGCGAATATCAATTAGATTACATTTTTTCCTATCGAATAAAGAGCAATTTAAATGAGTGGGGTACACCCAATACAATTGAAATGTCTCGATCATATACCTACGACGATTCAAATCGACTTGCAAAACAAGAAGAAGAAAATAGCTTAATCAAAGGGATGCGTGAACAGATTATTAGGGCGAT
>JABMNG010000126.1 GCA_013205275.1 Methylophilales bacterium
CTAATCTTTGATTATGCACAGAGGAAACTTTTGCTAATGTAATTAATGGTTCAGCATACTTTCTTAATTCTTTTGCCTTTGGCAGTGTTGTTCGAATAATCTCGTGCCTAAGCAGAGATGTAGCCATGTTTTTAAACATAGCCTTTCTATGACTGCTTGTTCTATTTAGTTTTCTATGGGCATTTCCGTGTCGCATTTTTTACTCCGATTCTTTAGTTATACTTTTTCAACACCTGCAGGTGGCCAATTTTCAACTTTCATACCTAATGAGAGGCCTTTTGTGGAGAGAATATCCTTAATTTCATTTAATGATTTTCTGCCTAAATTAGGCGCTTTTAATAGGTCACTTTCATTTCTTTGAACCAAATCACCTATATAGTAAATACTTTCCGCTTTTAGGCAATTTGCAGAGCGAACAGTTAGCTCTAGATCATCTACTGGTCTCAATAAAACAGGGTCTACTTGAGGGGCCTGATTTACTTCAACTTCTGTAAGCTCACTTTCTAGGTTTGCAAAAACAGATAATTGACCCATCAAAATTCTTGCCGCATCTCGTATAGCTTGTTCTGCGTCTACAACACCATTTGTCTCAACATCAACAATGAGTTTATCTAGATCAGTTCTTTGTTCAACGCGTGCACTTTCAACAAAATAACTAACTTTATTTATTGGGCTAAAAGATGCATCAATCATTATAAATCCAAGTGTACTATCTTCCTGGGGACCTTTCCGTCTTTGTGGTACAGGCTGATAACCTCTTCCCATTTCAACTTTAGCCTCAATATTTAATTTTCCACCTTTGTTAAGATGGGCGATTACGAGCTCTGGATTTACGATCTCAACATCATGACCAACATCAAAATCAGCAGCAGTTACTGGGCCCTCTTCAGACTTAGATATCTTAATTGTCGCTTCTGTTCCACTATGAATTTTTAATGCAACTTTTTTTAGATTAAGCAAAACGTCAACTACATCTTCTTGAACGCCATCTAATGTTGAATATTCATGAACAACTCCATCAATTTTTACTTCTGTAATTGCATAGCCCGGGATAGATGATAGCAAAACTCTTCTAAGAGCATTTCCTAAAGTAAATCCAAAACCTCTTTCCATTGGCTCAAGAACAACTTTTGCTCTTTGTGGGGTAATTGAATCAACTTCAACAATTCTTGGTTTTAAATACTCTGTTGGGCTGTTGTGCATAGTTTTCCTTTAAATTAATTCTTATCTTTATTATTTTGAGTAAAGCTCAACAATTAATGACTCATTAATTGTTGATGGTAGATCATCTCTTTGTGGTTTATTTTTAAATATCCCTTTAAATGACTTAATATCTACCTCTAACCACTCAGGAAATCCTCTTTCAGCCGCGGCCTCTAATGCTGCCTTAATTCTTAGTTGAGCTTTTGAAGCTTCATCTACTGTAATTTCATCTCCCGGCATTACCTGATACGAAGGAATATTAACCCTCTTACCATTCACAAGGATACTATTGTGCTTAACAATTTGTCTAGCTTCCGTTCTTGATGCGCCAATACCCATTTTGTATGTAACGTTATCTAATCGGGATTCTAATAGCTGTAATAAATTCTCGCCTGTAATACCTTTTCTTCGGTCAGCTTCAGCATAGTAGCCTCTGAATTGCTTCTCAAGAATTCCGTATATTCTTCTGAGCTTTTGTTTTTCTCTCAACTGAACGCCATAATCGGATAACCTAGACGCCCTTCTTTGGCCATGTTGACCTGGAGGATAATTTCTTTTTTCAATAGCACATTTATCAGTGAAGCACTTCTCTCCCTTAAGGAACAATTTTTCACCTTCTCTGCGACATTGACGACATTTTGGATCAAGATTTCTAGCCAACTTTATTCTCCTATTATTATCTTGTGACTAATCAATTAAATTCTTCGTTTCTTAGGTGGTCTGCATCCATTATGAGGAACAGGCGTTATATCTTGTATGCTAGTAATTTTCAAACCTAGCGCATTTAACGCTCTTACAGATGACTCTCTTCCTGGTCCAGGACCTTTAATTCTAACTTCAATATTTTTTACGCCAAATTCCTGGGCAGCTTTCCCTGCAGCTTCTGCAGCAACTTGAGCTGCAAACGGTGTGCTTTTTCTGGATCCTTTAAATCCTGCTCCGCCAGAGGTCGCCCACGAAAGAGCGTTACCTTGTCTGTCGGTTATCGTAATGATTGTATTGTTAAAGGAGGCATGAACGTGAGCAATACCTTCTACTACATTCTTTTTAACCTTTTTTTTAATCCTTACATTTGCTTTTGCCATTGCTTATCCTTAATTATTTCCGAATAGCCCGAATTGGACCTTTTCTTGTTCTAGCATTTGTTTTAGTTCTTTGTCCTCTAACTGGAAGTCCTCTTCTATGACGAACTCCTCTATAGCAACCTAAATCCATGAGCCTTTTTATGTTCATTGATACTTCACGGCGTAAATCACCCTCTACTACAAACTTACCAACCTCATCTCGAAGTTTTTCAACATCAGAGTCATCAAGATCTTTTAGCTTAATAGTTGCTTTAACCCCTGCTGCAGCACATATTTTCTGTGCCGTAACTCTTCCAATACCAAATATTGCTGTTAATGCAATGTCTGCATGCTTATTATCTGGTACATTTACACCTGCAATACGTGCCATAAATCACTCCAATTAAAACGGCATTATTTTCAATAAAGCCTTAAATTATAACTATTTTTAACGCACTTAACAATGCCAAAGTTAATGGCATGCGCCTTGTCTTTGTTTATGTCTAGGATCTATACAAATAACCCTAACAACCCCTCTTCGTCGAATTACTTTACAGTTTCGACATAATGCTTTTACTGATGTTCTTACTCTCATAATGGTTCCTCTTATAGTCCAGTCTACTTAGCTCTAAATGTTATTCTTGCCTTAGTTAAGTCGTATGGTGTCATTTCAACTGTTACCTTATCTCCAGGAAGTATTCGAATATAGTTCATTCTCATTTTTCCTGAAATATACCCTAAGACAACATGACCATTTTCTAATTTAACTTTAAATGTTGCGTTCGGAAGGTTTTCAAGTATTTCACCCTCCATTTCTATGGTGTCTTCTTTTGCCATCTATCTAATGCCCCCTGGGCCACTTTTAAAATTTGCTTTTTTAAGCAAACCATCATATTGATAAGACATCATTTGCGACTGAACTTGTGTCATAAAGTCCATTGTCACTACTACAATAATCAGTAGCGATGTACCACCGAAATAAAATGGTGTATTAAACTTAAGTATTAAAAATTCAGGCAATAAACAAACCAAGGTAATATAAATTGCGCCAATTAATGTTAGTCGACCAACAATAGTATCTATATATTTTGCTGTCTGCTCACCCGGCCTAATTCCAGGAACAAAAGCACCGCCTTTTTTCAAATTATCAGCAGTCTCTATCGGATTAAACGTAATTGCAGTATAAAAATAAGCAAAGAAAATAATCGCCGAAGCAAATAATAAAATATAAATTGGCTGTCCTGGTGATATGGCTGCACCAATATCCTTAAGCCAGTACATACTTTCGCTTGATCCAAACCATCCTGCTATTGTGGCAGGAAATAAAATTACACTAGAAGCAAAAATTGCCGGAATAACACCAGCCTGATTAATTTTTAAAGGCAGATGAGTAGACTGTCCGCCGTATAATTTATTACCAACCTGTCGCTTAGCATAATTTATTGTAATTCTTCGCTGTCCTCTTTCTACAAATACAACAAGTGCTGTTACTAAAATTGCAGCGGCAAATAGAAAAAATACTAATGGTATTGAAAAAGCGCCAGTTCTTGTTAGCTCAAGAGTATTTCCAAGAGCACTAGGAAGGCCAGCTACAATCCCAGCAAATATAATCATTGAGATGCCATTCCCTATTCCTCGTTCTGTTATTTGCTCGCCTAACCATACTAAAAACATCGTGCCGCTGACTAATGTGACCATGGAAGTTAGTCTAAAAAATAGTCCTGGATCCATAACTAATCCTGGTTGCGACTCTAGCGCAATCGTTATACCCAGAGCTTGAAAAGCGGCCAACACAACAGTTAGCTGTCGTGTATATTTTGTAATAATCCTTTGTCCAGCTTGTCCCTCTTTTTTCAATTCCTTTAAATTAGCCGTCATTGATGTCATGAGCGTCATAATAATTGAAGCCGAAATATAAGGCATAATTCCAAGTGCAAATACGGTAAATCTACTCAACGCACCACCAGAGAACATGTTAAACATTCCTAGTATGCCGCCACTTTGTGTATCAAAAAGCTTTTTAAGCTCTAGCGGATCAATCCCTGGAACAGGAATATGTGCGCCAAGCCTAAATATAATCATAGCGCCAAGTAGAAATAATAAGCGGCTTTTAAGCTCGCTCATTTTACCTATGGCACTAAATGTACTGTCTTGCGCCAACAGCTAGACCTCTTGTACTTCCTGAATCTTACCACCCGCTGCTTCTATTGCTTGTTTGGCGCCTTTGGTTAAAGTAACTCCCTGTAAAGTAAATTTCTTTTTAACCTCACCTGATAGATATATTTTCACGGTGAGTGAAATTTCTGGGATTATATTTGCGGCATTCAAACTTAGAAGATCAACTATACCTGGCTCTAACTTGTTAAGTTCACTTGTTCTAACTTTTGCATTATATGCTTTTGTAAGAGAATTAAATCCCCTCTTAGGTAATCGTCTTTGAATTGGCATTTGACCGCCTTCAAAACCTACCTTATGAAATCCACCCGCACGTGAATGTTGTCCTTTATGACCCCTGCCGGCTGTTTTTCCAAATCCTGACCCAATACCACGACCAACACGTCGTGCGTTCTTTTTTGAGCCTTCTGCTGGTTTGACTGTATTTAATCTCATATTAATTCTCTACTTTAAGAAGGTAACCTACTGCGTTAATCATGCCACGTACTTCTGGGGTGTCCTTAAGTTCAACACTTTGATGCATTCTTCTGAGGCCAAGACCAACAATGGTTCCTTTGTGAGCGGCCGTTCTTCCAATTACACTTTTAATTAAGGTAACTTTTACTGTGCCTGTTTTTTCTTTAGTCATGATTAACCCCTAATCTCTTCAACTGTTTTGCCGCGTTTTGCAGCAATCTCGGAAGGGCTATTTACAGCAGCCAATCCATTTAATGTTGCTCTTACAACGTTATAGGGATTTGATGAGCCAATACACTTAGCAAGCACGTCAGTTATACCCATAACCTCGAAAATAGCCCTCATAGCACCACCAGCAATAATTCCAGTGCCTTCTGAGGCTGGCTGAATAAATACCTTTGCTGCCCCATGCTTACCTGTAACAGAATGAAATAATGTTCCATTGTTTAGGTTCACTTTTAACATACCTTTTTTGGCTTCATCCATCGCCTTCTGAACGGCTAAGGGGACTTCACGCGCTTTTCCCTTGCCCATTCCAATTGCGCCATCACCATCACCAACAACTGTAAGTGCCGCAAAGCTCATGATACGTCCACCTTTGACAACTTTTGTCACTCGGTTAACTGCAATCATTTTTTCTCTTAAGCCGTCTTGGTTTTGCTCTTTTATTATGTCTTTTGCCATTTTATTTCCTAGTATTTATTAGAAAGTTAAGCCGTTTTCTCTGGCAGCATCTGCTAAAGCTTTGATTCGACCATGATATTTATATCCAGATCGGTCAAAAGCAACTACCTTGACACCTGCCTTAACAGCTTTTTCTGCGATTCGTTTACCAATTTCTACGGCTGCATCCACATTGCTTCTTGATTTTAGTTTCTTTTTTACTTCAGCTTCCAATGTAGAGGCTGTTGCAATAATCTTATTATTGTTACCGTCAATAATTTGTGCGTAAATATTTGTATTGGATCTAAAGACTGTGAGCCTTGTTACATTAAGCTCCGCCATCTTTGATCTTGATTTTCTTGCACGACGTAATCTTTGGTTTTCTTCACTCATAATTTAACCTTTATTGTTTTTTAGCTTCTTTAATAACAACGCGTTCGTCAGAATATCGAACACCTTTACCTTTATATGGCTCTGGTGGACGGTATGCTCTAATCTCAGAAGCAACCTGACCAATCATTTGCTTGCTATTACTTTTCAAAATAATTTCAGTTGGAGTTGGGGTTTGTGCTGTGACCCCATCTGGCAATTGATGAGATACAGGATGTGAAAAGCCTAATTCAAGGTTAACTTTATTTCCTTGAGCTTGCGCTTTATATCCTACACCAACTAGTGTTAATTTTCGCTCAAAACCAGTTGTAACACCTACTACCATATTTTGCACTAAAGCCCTTACTGTTCCAGACATTGCCTTAGAATGCTTTGTTGGTTTTAACGCCTTGAAGGTTATGATTGAATCCTCTTTGTTAATGCTGACATCACCAGTTAACGCCTGCGTTAAAACCCCTAATGGGCCTTTAGCAGAAACCAGTTCGTTTGTAATTGTAAGTTCAACATTTGCAGGAAGAACGATTGGATTATTTGCAACTCTAGACATTATTTTCTCCCTTATGCCACATAACAAAGCACTTCGCCGCCAATTCCTGCAGCTCTTGCCTTGATATCTGTCATTACACCCTTGGAAGTTGTTAATATTGCAACTCCAAGCCCATTCATAACCCTAGGAAGATTATCGCTATCTTTATAAATTCTTAGTCCAGGCTTACTAATTCTTTGAATTTTTTCAATAACAGGTTGCCCTGCATAATATTTAAGATCTACATTTAATGTTGGTTTACCTAAAACTACTGAAACGCTATAACTTTCAATGTAGCCTTCGTCTTTTAAAACGGAAGCAATAGCTTGTTTAATTTTTGAACTGGGCATAGAAACAGAAACTTTATTTCTCATTTGCCCATTTCTGATTCGGGTCAACATATCGGCAATCGGATCACTCATACTCATATTTTTCTCCTTTACCAGCTTGCTTTAGTGATACCAGGGACTTCACCGCTCATCATAAGCTCGCGAAGTTTTCCTCTGGCAATACCAAATTTACTATAAACGCCTCTAGGACGGCCTGTTAACGCACAACGATTTCTTAGTCTGACTGGACTTGAATTTCTTGGTAGGGCTTGAAGCTTTGCTCTTGCATCAAATTTTTCCTCGCTTGTTGCTTTAGAGTTATTAATGACCTCGTTTAATGCTAAGCGTTTGCCCTTGTATTTTTCAACCATTTTTCGTCGTTTTAATTCGCGTTCTGTCATACATAATTTAGCCATATGTGATTAACCTCTAAATGGAAAACTGAAAGCAGTTAATAGTGCTTTTGCTTCTTCGTCAGTTTTTGCAGTAGTTGTAATAGTAATATTCATTCCCCTGAGTGCATCAATTTTATCGTATTCAATTTCAGGGAAGATTATCTGCTCTTTGATTCCCATATTATAGTTGCCACGGCCATCAAATGATTTTGCGGGTATGCCTCTAAAATCTCTAATCCGCGGTATTGCAATATTAATTAAACGATCTAGGAAGGTGTACATACGATCCTTGCGAAGCGTCACTTTACATCCCACCGGGTAATCATCCCGAATCTTGAAGGTTGCAATAGATTTTTTTGCTTTAGTGATAACTGGTTTCTGACCTGCAATCTTTTGCATGTCTCCAACAGCACTTTCAATCACTTTTTTGTCTGCTACCGCTTCTCCAACACCCATATTTAGAGTGATTTTTTTAATTCGTGGAACTTCCATTGGGGATTTGTAATTAAATTGTTCGCTTAATTGCTTAATTACACTGTCGTTATAAAATTGTCTGAGTCTAGCCATAATATTTTCCTAAACGTCTATTGCTTCTTGATTAGATTTATAAATTCGTATTTTTTTTCCATCTTTAAGCTCTTTAAAGGTTACTTTGTCTGCCTTTTGAGTAGCATTATTAAAAATGGCAATATTTGAGATGCTTAGTGGCATTTCTTTACTAACCAACCCACCTTGCTCACCTTTAGCTGGATTTGGTTTGGTGTGTTTTTTAACCATATTCAGACCTTCAACCATCACCTTGCTATTTTCCAATATACTTAGAACTAGGCCCTGTTTGCCTTTATCTTTTCCTGTTTGGATAATTACTTTGTCACCTTTACGAATTTTATTCATTCGTTTACTCCTAAATAACTTCTGGGGCTAATGAGACGATTTTCATAAATCGCTCTGTTCTTAATTCGCGAGTTACCGGGCCAAATATTCGAGTACCGATAGGCTCATATTTACTATTTAGTAATACAGCTGCATTGCTATCAAATTTAATGAGTGATCCATCAGGGCGTCGAACGCCTTTAGCAGTTCTAACAACAACGGCATCATAAACCTCACCTTTCTTTACTTTACCGCGAGGCGCTGCATCTTTAATGGTAACTTTTATAATGTCACCAACGCTTGCATAGCGTCTTCTTGATCCGCCTAAAACTTTAATGCACATTACAGAGCGTGCACCAGTGTTATCGGCAACATCTAATCTTGATTGCATTTGTATCATGAATAATCTCCAACTTAATCCGCATTAATCTAATTTGGCCTAATACGGCCTACCGCCACGGTCAGTA
>JABMNG010000127.1 GCA_013205275.1 Methylophilales bacterium
CCGCAGAGCTCTATCAAAATGGAAATTCTGTCGGCTGGTTAGGCCGGCTACACCCTGCTTGGCAACAACATTATGAATTAACAGGAAATACATTTATTTTTGAGATTTTATTAGACAGCTTAATCCAGAGACCTGAAAAGAAAATTGATATTCCAAGCAAATTTAACCCAGTTAGAAGAGACATTGCTGTCGTTGTTGATCAAGATATCTCCGCAGGAGACATGATTGACAAGGTAAAATCAGAGTCGATTCCGCGCCTTATAGAGTTCTATCCATTTGATTTATATGAAGGTAAAGGTATAGAGGAAGGCAAAAAAAGTGTTGCATTTCTGATACTTATACAAGATACTTACAAAACACTTGAAGAACAAGAAGTTAATAATATAGTCGACCGTATTTTGAAATTACTACAAAATAAGTTTGGCGCAACATTAAGATAAATAGTTTTAGAGATCTAAATATGACGACATTAACAAAAGCTGAGCTATCAGAATTTCTTTTTGATAAAGTAGGTTTAAACAAGAGCGAGGCCAAAGAAATGGTCGAGGCTTTTTTTGAAGAAATTCGTCTCTCCCTGGAAAAAGGCGAGGGAGTTAAGTTGTCAGGATTTGGAAATTTTGAGCTAAGAACCAAATCTGAAAGACCTGGCAGAAATCCGAAAACAGGAGAAGAAATTCCTATTAAAGCCCGTCGAGTTGTAACTTTCCATTCAAGTCAAAAATTAAAAACTAGCGTAGAAGAGAGCACTGCTGGAAAGCAAACATAAAAAAGTATTACCCCCAATTCCTACCAAAAGGTATTTTGCCATTGGTGAGGTGAGTGCTTTATGCGACCTAAAGCCACATGTTTTAAGGTATTGGGAGCAAGAATTTCCGCAGCTAAAGCCTACAACGCGTCGAGGAAATAGGCGGTATTATCAGCAAGAAGATGTATTATTAATTCGAAAAATAAGAGATCTGCTCTATTTTGATGGCTTTACAATTCAAGGAGCCAAATCAAAGCTTTCTGATCGTTTATTTGTTAAAGAGGCGACCTCTTTGGAAGCCATCCAAAAAGCTCAAGCAGAACTTCCATTAACATCGGATAATGAACCCTCAAGTATTCCACAAAATCTTAGTAACTTTAAGAGTCAGTTACAAGAGATATTAAAAGTTTTAAAATAATTGATTTGAGTTTGTTCGGGGCGTAGCGCAGCCTGGTAGCGTACTTGCATGGGGTGCAAGGGGTCGTGAGTTCGAATCTCACCGCTCCGACCAATTAAAATCAGTTTTATAGGTTTATAAATTAAATTTACTTTTTTGTAGCTTTCGCATAACGAAGATATGGCAGCTTAATATCCAGCGCTCCATATTTCTCTTCCGCTTGTTCGTTGGTTAAGGTTAAAGCAACAATTACATCCTGACCTAAAATCCAATTAGCTGGAGTCGCCAAGGGCTGTCCTTCAGTGACCTGTATTGCATCTAAAGCCCTTAGAATTTCAGCAAAATTACGACCGACTGACATTGGATAGGATAGGGTGAGACGTATTTTTTTATCTGGACCAATAATAAATACAGTACGAACAGTTGCGCTATGGGCAGGAGTTCGTCCGTCTGGAAGGTAAGCATCAGCTGGTAGCATGTCATATAGTTTTGCTACCTGAAGAGACATATCATCGATTATCGGAAAATCCGCGGGTACACCAGAAAAAAGCTCTATATCTTTTTTCCACTTTTGGTGATCGTCGACACTGTCTACGGAGACGCCAATCACTTTAGTATTTCGCTTTGTAAATTCTTGAGCAAGCTTAGCAACAGCGCTAAACTCTGTGGTGCATACCGGGGTGAAGTCTTTAGGATGAGAAAATAAAATAGCATAACTATCACCAATCCACTCATGAAAGCTCACCATTCCTGAGGTGGTATTAGCGGTAAAGTTTGGAGCAATATCATTTATTCGTAATGTCATAATAAATCCTTTTTAATTTCATCTTGTTTAGCAAGGCAGCTGCCTCTAGATTCTATCATTCTTATTTTTTGATTAATTATAAAGGTGGGTGTAAGGACTCATAATCCTTTGGTCACTGGTTCGAGAATGCTACCCTTTCTTTTTAAGAAACCACATCCATATCCCTGAAGCAGACAAAATAATAAGTAAGATTGCAATAACATCCATAAATGTCCTGCCTATCTTCTTAAATATAGCTCCACTATGAAGTTCTAAAATTATCTGCTCCACTGAGAGCCCATCCCCTACGTAATATTTTTTAATTTTATTTTTTAGGTCGGCCGGAAGTGTTTGTTTATTTGCCCATTTAATTCCTGTTAAATCCTCTTTAGGAAGCCACTTATTTGAATTAACTTCTTGAACAAAGTAAATGTTATTCGATTCAATGACGATGCTATTGGAAAGCAGACCAATTCTTCTAATGCCATTATTGAAGGCATCAGCAACCTTAATATTTCTTAAAATATCACCCGAAGCATTAATTTCAATAATGCTGTCAGCGGTTGCAATCGTAATGTCATTGTTATGCAAAAGGGCACCCATTAAACCAGCTTCATTCCTAATGATTGATTTTTCATTCATGAAAATTTGATTGTTTGTTTGGTGTAAAAAGTTCTCACCGACCGCATAAGCAGATTGAGTTTCAGGGGTAGGGATGCCATAAGATTTAAGTAGCCAATCCCACGACACTCTATGTTGATCTAACTTAAGGTCGTTTGTGTGATTAAGCAATATGCCGCTAATTGATAGATGAATAAGAAAAAGGCAGACAGCCAAACCAATGAACTTATGAATCTTGACTAGTATTGTTAAGTTTTTATTTTTTTTCATTTTTTATATACCCATCCAATAGCAACGCCATTTTTACCACTGACGTCATTGCCCACACTGAGAGCGTGGCACCTGACACTCCATCAATGTCTTTAGTTAATCTTTCTTCAGACAAACTGGCTCCAATGTATTGTTCGGTAAAGGCAGGGTAGCGTATTTCCCAACCGCGAGTTTCACGAAAAGTTAAGACATTTGCGTACGACACTTTTTGGTTGCTTACTGCAATTCCAAAAGTAATATTTTTCTCTTTACCAATTTCCTCGAGTATCCAAGCGCTTTGGGTTGAATTTTCCCAATATTTGATTCTGAAACCGGAGTAGGGGTGGGTGAGAATTTTTTCAACAGATTTTCTTAAATCTCCCTTTAGGATTAGTGTTTGAGTCTCAGGAATCTCATTCTTAAAGACCTCGTTTAAAAAATCTTCCTCAGTTTGATAGACACCTTTTGCGATAGCAGTGGGTGTCGCTAAGCCCATGGCCGCAATTAAAAGCATTGCTCTGAATAAGCCAGCTAAATAATTTTTATTTAAACTTAACATAGCCCCTCATTTTTTTTAAAATGAGTATCCGAGCCCAAGATTCAAGCCATTCAATTCTTTAACAATAGCCGTACCGACAGATTGACTCTGATAATCTAGCTTCACAACTACTTGAGGGTCAATCCACCAATTAAAACCGATGTTGGTTTGGGTGTATTCAGTGTCGGCATTGTCATTATTTCCGGCCGAATTGTCCCACATGCTGTACCTCGCAAAAATTCCTAACTGATCGTTAAATACCTTGTAGGATGGCTCAATAAACCAACCATATTGTTTGTCGGCACCCACTAATTTTGGCCCTATGCCTTCGATGTCCCACTCAGCATAAAGCGCCCTAAGACCAATGGGGCCCCTAGAGAAATCAGTGTGTATTTCATAAAGAATGGCTTCATCTGACGAATATGATCCGCTATTTTGGAAATCCGTTTGGTAATTTAGCCCAGCACCAATGGTTAATCCCGGTATTGCCGTGTATTTTAAGGCAGCCGTGTATGCAAATTGTTCTGCGGGAGCTTGGCTCCCTTTTTGCCTGGCAGTTTTTGGGCTGTATGTGCTGTCTGAGGCTTCAAGTGCTGTGTGAGCCGCAAGTTTAAGATTAACTCCCTCAGTTAGGTTTGTTGAGAGCATGGTACCGCCTTCCCACCAAGTTGATGGAATAATATAACTTTCAACATTATTTCTTTCTACCCCATAAAATGTATTGGGTTCATGGGTTTCATTCAGAAGCCCTAATGGCAAGAGAAACAAACCACCTAGAACGGACGTATTTTTTGTTAAATCATATTCGATGTAGGCTTGTTCTACCTCTATCTCTCCATTTTGACCGTCTCCCGCGATGGAATGTTCTAACTCTAATTCTGAAACTAATCTGAGTCTGTCTGAGAATTCATGATTAAAGAATAAGACAAATCGATGAAAGTCGACCTCATCTTTATCTGCAGATCCTTTTTGATCATCGAGCCAATTACCATGCATTTCACCATACCCGCCAAATGTTGATTTATTGGTCAACAAAATTTTTGATTTAATGGCCTCATCCGTTGCGATTGAAACCTCATCAACCTCGCCCTTTAGCTTCTGATTTTCTTTCCTTAATTCAGCTAACTCTTTTTTCAATTCGTGCATCATCTCCATGATTTCTTCATTGGTTGGAGCTGCTTGAGCGCTATTGAAAATTGTTAGAAGACTAACTGCTATTAATTTTTTTATATTTACCATTTTTCCGCCTTAATCTAAATGAGAATCATTCTCATTATAAATGAGAATGATTCTCATTACAATACTTTGAATAAGAAAAGTTATAGGAAAAAACGGTAAATTTTATTGCGGTATATAATACAATTTATAATTAATTTGAAGGTATTCATGAAAGCTATAATTTTTGACACAGAAACCACAGGAAAAAACAGTCCCGTTTTAATTGAAGCAGCTTGGCTTTCAGTCGAACAGATTAATCCATTAATAACCACTGAAAGTTTTTGTCAGCGTTATAACCC